>NZ_JADGIA010000003.1 GCF_019683635.1 Thermogemmatispora sp.
GCTTTAGCGTGCTGGGGGCGCTGCCTCTTGAGGGAGAGTGGCGGGAGGACAGGGAGCGGGGTGAGGGGCCTGGAGGCGGCTGACGCGTAGCAAGGCGACGAGCAAATCGCCGACGGCGGGCAAAGGATCGGTCAAAGAGAAGACGGAGAAGGTTGTAGGACCGACCAGTGAACGGAGATAAGCCAGGGGGCTGGAGAGGCCAGCGCGTATCTCCTGGAGGCCGGCGGGCAGGTCGGTCAAGAGGCGCAGCCAGCGAACGCCATAGCGGATAGGGCCGGGAGAATCGCTAGCTTGGCCGATAGCCTGGCAATACTGCAGGTAGGGCAGGTCCAGGCCGCAGGCCACGCAGAGCGTATGCCAGCCCCAGGGGCGCAGATTGATATCGAGCAGCTTATAGCGCTCATCGCGAGGATCAAGCTTAAACTCGACCTCGACCATGCCGCTTGCGCCCATGAAGCGGAGCAGCTTCTCTGCCAAAGGATAGAGAGCTGGGACCTCGACCGCCTCTACGAAGCTAGAGCCAAGGCCATAGTCGATTGGATATTGGCGGCGGCGGCGGGCGGTCAACGCGTAGAGCAGCTGGCCGTTCTCGCAGAAAGCGCCCAGCGAATACTGAAGCTGGCCTCCACCGGGGATAAGCTCCTGAAGCAAGATCTCGTCGGCCTCCAGGACTGTGCGGGCCTGGCGATAGGCGCTTAGCAGCTCAGCATGGCTCCGTGCTTCCAGAGCCTTGAGGCGCAACGTATATTGCAGATGGACCGAGATGGCCGGTTTCACGATCACAGGAAACTGGAGATCGAGGTCTGCCAGGGCCTGCTCATCGGTGGGGTACCAGGTGCGTGGTGCCGGGATATCCAGCTCCTGGGCCATGCGATAAGTCAAGCGTTTATCGAGGGCCCAGCGAGCCACCTCCCAGGGCGGTGTTGTGAGCCGGTAAAGGCGAGCCAGTTCTGTATGGTGGCGGCTAATCAGCTCGACGGCCTCATCCTGCATAGGGAAAAGGACGGCGCCCTGCAGACTGCTGGCGGGTTCAGAGGAAAGCAAGAATGTCAGCAGCCTCTCGTCGCCGAGGGAGCCGGGCCAGCGAATACGCTGGCGCGTATAGCGTGAGAACCACGCAGAGCGTGGCACGGCATCGAGCACTGTGCAAGCGATGCCCCGGCGGCCCAAGCGGCGCGCGACTCCCAGAGCTTTGAAATCGCTTCCCAGGATCAAAACAGGGGGGAGTCTCTTCTCTCCCCCCTCAACAGATCTACCAGGCATCAGCGTACCTACCGACCTAGAATAGCGCGGTGGCCAGCTTCAAGAAAGGCAAGGCACTGAGCCGAAGCTAAGCGAAGCGGCGGTCGCGCTGGACGCAGCGCAAGATCTGGCGAGCGGGGATTTTCGCCCCGGCCACGAAACGGCAGATTGGTCCAAAACTGTGATTGGCCAGTGCGCCAGCGAAGTGGAGGCGAGGCACCGACGACTCGAACCACTCGTTGAGCACGGGATAGCCATCGCGGGCCAGGATCTGCGCCCGCAAAGCTTCGTCAAGGTAAGTCAGCTTATGAATATTCGGGCGATAGCCAGTGCCCAGGAAGAGGTGGTCGACCTGGCGCGTACTCCCGTCGCTGAGCGTCAGCTCCAGGCGCTCGCCGCGAGGAGAGGCCTTCACGACCTCCGCCGTATCCGTGATACGGACATGACCCTCTACCCGTGGGCGCAACCATTCTGCTCCTGCTGGTCGGACTGCACGGCGGTCGAGGGCATAGCGCGTCTTCTCGGGGAAGAGGCGGAAGAGCAGCGGCGAGGCGACTAGCCAGTTGAGGCCCGGGGGTCCGACATCGCTGGGGGGATAAAAGATGCGGCGGGCCGGACCAGTGCGGTGGTAGAGCGCGCGGTTAATCCAAATCACCGGACCGCGGGCGATCAATTCCACGCTGGCTCCTGCCTCATGGAGCAGGGCGGCGCATTCCAGGGCGCTCTGGCCGCGTCCAACGATAGCCACCTCGCGATTCGCAAAGCTGGAGAAATCTCGGTGGGCCTGCGTATGAGAAGCCAGCTCGGGCGGCAGGTGACGAGCGAACTCAGGCACGTAGCAGAACGGGGCAATCCCGCTGGCGACCACAACGCGCCTCGCTCTCAGGGAGCGGCCATCTGCTAGCTCAAGCACGAATGTTTCACCATCGCGAGCCAGCCTGGTGATATAGGTCGGGTCTACATCTGGAACCGCCTGACGCTGGAACCAGCAGCAATAGCTCAGAAAGAGCGTGATCGGCAACGGCTCCTGGCGTGGTGTGCTGGTGGCGGTGCAGTAGCGATCCAGACTATAGCGACCATCCGGGTCGAAGAGCGTCGAGGCGCTCCAGACTGACTTCAGGTGAAAGCCAGTGGGCATTTGCTGCCAAAACTCCATTGTACGGCCAAAGACCAGGGCGGGCTGGGCGCGCCCCTTCAGATAAGCGCCGATCGAGAGCCCGTATGGTCCGGCGCCGATGACGACTGTGGTGTCGTTGCTCACGCAAGCACCCTCCCTCTCTCGCAACTGATCGCCGCAGGCCATCAGTCAATGCGGCCTGCTGGCGAGTGCGGTCTTACTGTCTCTGACAGGATACTGCTTGTGCGTTGGGAAGCGATGTTTCTTCTGGTGAAGAAGATGTCGTGATGGCGAGAAGGGTTATGTGAATTGGTAGAGATAGCAAGCGCTCCTCTTTCGATTGCGAATATGCACTTCCTGGCCTCTTCAGGAACACATTCTTGACCGAAAGGTCAACCGTTCCGCGATCAGCAAGCGCTATCCTTACTGACTGGGCAGGTTCCTTGGCTGATAAGCAACAGCCATGAAAAGGTTGTGGGTGCAGCGGCTCCCGCACCGAGCGCCTGCGTCTCCAGGTGCTCGGTTGCAATGGCAGCCGGCCTGAAAGGAGTATCTACCCGGAGAAGCCAGTGCGCCTTGCCTATAGCGCTGGCCGGCAGCGTCGAGCGAGAGAGGTACCTTGATGAAGCTATTGGCGGTGATCCCTTATATTCCTGCTCCAACCTGGGGGGGTGGAGCGCGCAGCTTCTATGTTTTAAAGGCGCTGGCGAACAAATATTCTGTTTCGCTTATCGCGCTGAGCCGCGGAGAGAAGTCGCAGGAAACAGTGTGCTGCGGGCCGTTGCTAGAGCAGTTGCAGAGTGTCGACCTGGTCGCGTCTCCGGCCTCACGCTGGCGCCGCTGGCGACAGGCGCTTAATGTGGTGCGGGGAGAATCAAGTGCCATCGCTGACCGTTGTCCGCCTGGTTTACAGGCCGCGCTTGATCGTGCCCTGGCCACCGATGCCTATCAGGCGGTCTATGTCGATGGGGCTCTCACCGCGGCTGGCCTGCGTCTTCCTGCTTCTCTGCCCTTGCTTATTTTGCAGCATAACCTTGAGTATGAGCTGCTCTATCGCACCTATCTCGCTGAGAGGAGCTGGTTACGCAGATGGTATAACGGGCGTGAGTATCGCCTGGTCAAGCCACGCGAGCTGGCTTGCTGTCAGCAGGCGGCTGCTGTCTTGGTAGCCAGCGAGCGCGAGCGTCAGCTCTTACAAGAGCTGCTTCCACAAGCTCGTGTTGGAGTCGTTCCCAATGGGGTGGATCTCTCCTTCTTTGCTCCTGCCTCTACGGACGAGGAGGAGGGACAGCGGATCGTTTTCACCGGCTCGCTGGACTATTATCCCAATGAGCAGGCCGTTCTCTGCTTCGCGCGCCAATGCTGGCCGCTCATCCGCGAGCGGATGCCTGCGGCTGAGTGGTGGATTGTGGGGCGCAATCCGCCCCGCTCGGTACAGCGGCTGGCCAGACTGCCCGGGGTGACAGTCACCGGTACAGTACCCGATGTGCGTCCCTATCTCGCTCGCGCCAGTGTTGTCGTGGTGCCATTGCGTATCGGCAGCGGGACGCGGCTCAAAATTCTAGAAGCGCTGGCGATGAAAAAGGCAGTGGTCTCAACGACGTTAGGGGCTGAAGGCCTGGCCGTGGCCTCTGGTCGCCATCTGTTGCTCGCCGATACCCCCGGTGACTTTGTGAGAGCAGTGATCTTGCTCTTGGAAGATGCCAGGCGCCGGCAGGCGTTAGCTGAGTCTGGCAGACGACTGGTGGAGCAGGTTTATTCCTGGGAGCGCTGCCAGGAGCGTCTGACGACCCTCCTTGCTGAGGAGGAGCTTTTAGGGAGAAGGCCGCTCTTACGCGACTCGCTTCTCTAGCCAGATGGCGAGGCCAGCGAGGGAGGCCCTTGTTGTACACGTGCTGGTAGCTGGATGTCTGGCCGGAGATCAAAGTGTGCTCGCACCCACCCCGCTGACTGGTGGCAGTGGGGGCAGAGGGGAAGATGGCTACCAGGCTAGCACGGGCTAGGAGCAATGATGATGACGCAGGCAACGCGCTCTCTTTCGCAGACGTGGTCGCCGGCCTTGGCGCAGGAGGCCAGTGAGACCTTTTATCTCATGCCAGAGTGGCTGGAGTTGATTAGCCGCCTCTATGGCTACAAACTGCTGCCTTTGGAGCTGCGCAATGAGGCTGGCCAGCTCTGCGGCTTTTTGCCTCTCTGTCTCGTGCAGAACCGTCCGGGAAGCCGACGATTAGTGGCCTTCCCTTTTTCGGATTACTGCCCGCTCCTGGCTGACAGCGCGGAGCATGCCCAGGCTCTGCTTGATCAGGCGCTAGCCCTGACTGCGGATCAGAGGGCGGACTGCTTAGAGCTGCGCTGTGGCCCCAGTGAGTTGCTACAGGCGGACAGTCGCTTTGTGACCAGCGATCTCTATGTGCGCTGGCTGCTCCCACTAGCGAGGGATGCCCAGATGATGTGGTCCCAGCTGCGTAAGCCGGTACAGCGTCAAGTACGCAAGGCTGCCCAGTTAGGGGTTCAGGTGCGCCTGGCAGAGCGCCGCGAGGAGATGCTGAGCTATTATCAGCTCCATCTGCGCACGCGCTGTAAGAAACATGGCTTGCCGGCTCAGCCGCGGCGTTTCTTTCTGGAGCTGTGGGAGACTTTTGCACGCAGCGGACGGCTGCGGCTATGGCTGGCGGAGTATGAGGGACAGCCGATCGCTGGCATGATCTTCCTGGCAGCGGGCGGAACGCTGCGCTATGCCTATGGGGCCTCGCACGAAGGCTATCTGCAGCTGGCACCCAATAATCTGTTGATGTGGCAGGCAATTGAGCAGGCGTGCAAAGAGGGATTCAGGGTGCTGGACCTCGGGCGCACAGCCTGTGCGAATCAGGGCTTGATGGAG
Source organism: Thermogemmatispora sp. (assembly GCF_019683635.1). Lineage (GTDB taxonomy): Bacteria > Chloroflexota > Ktedonobacteria > Ktedonobacterales > Ktedonobacteraceae > Thermogemmatispora. The sequence goes on from NZ_JADGIA010000003.1 coordinate 5,241, forward strand.
TTCAAGCGTCGCTGGGGAGCTGAGAAGGTGCCGCTGCCCTATTATTATTACCCGCGCCAGGCCGGTCCGGTTAGTACCTCCGAGGAGAGCCGTGTCTATCGTCTATTGACGAGCTGCTGGCGGGTGCTACCGCTCCGGGTGAGTGGTCCTCTCGGAGGGCTGCTCTATCGCTACCTGGGATAGGGGGCAGGGGAAGAATGCGACAGACCCCAAAGCCCAGGCAAAGATTGCGACCGCACAGGCGCCCTGCGATCGAGTGACAGTGAGACGAGAGGGGCAAGCAGAGGAGCCAGGCAGAGAAAGGTCTCTTTCGATCTATCTCTTTGCTCTCCTGCCTGCCCGGCTGATGCTAAGCGTTCCCTGCTGGCTCTTGGGCCGAGTCGCTAGTGTCCCCCCTGATCCTTTGCCTGGCCTCTGGCCGTGAGACAGCGTGCTTCGAGACACAGCAGGCGAGAGAGGCACCACGCGACTGGCCCAGCTCGCGCGAGGCGGGAAAGCGGGGCCAGCGGGGGCGAGTGTCTCTAGCCAGACAACCGCGGCACCTGGCCGGCTTAGCCGGAGGCTCGTTGTGCGTGTCCAGGAGAGCTAGCCGGGGCCTCGGCCTTGTCAGGGTGGCGTACTAATGTGTAGCCAACACCTGGTACGGTTAGAATGTAGCGCGGATTAGCCGGGTCTGGCTCGATTTTCTGTCGAAGATGGTGAATATGGGCTTTGATCAGACTGGCATCCCCGTCGTTCCCATAGCCCCAGATGTGGGCCACAATCTGCCCTGCTGTACAGACATTATTGGCATTGACTGCTAGAAGATGCAGTAGCTTGCTTTCGGTGGGTGTGAGATGCACTGTTTTACCAGAGATGCGTGCCTCGTTGTGGAGCGAGTCGATGGAAAGGGGGCCAACGGTGATGACAGCCGGGGGGCGTAAGAGAAGGGTTGACCGCCCACGCCGGCTGACAGCTCGAATGCGTGCCAGGAGCTGAGCCGGGAAGAAAGGCTTGCGCAGATAATCATCCGCACCTCCCTCCAGGCACTGGATCTCATTGTGGATGTCCCGCTCTTGGGAGATAACCAGCACAAGGGCATCGTGCCGCGTCCGCATCTCGCGGCACATGGCGAGAGCATCGGTGTCTTTAAGAGCCGTATCCAGAATCACCAGGTCTGGTTTGTGCTCTTCCCACTCACGACGTGCCTGCTCACCGGAATAAGCGCGTCGCACCTCATGCCCCAGTGTCTTTAACCAGCCTGTCAGCATTTCAACAAGATCACGGTCTTCATCAACAATAAGCAATTTCATCAAAATACCCCGTTCTCATAGCTGCCGATACTCTACCGGATTTCGTATAGTAGAAGATTTTGCCTTCTGGGAACGCTTGACTCCCTAATATTAAAACACAATGACCTGTAGGTTTACAACTCCTCAAGTGAAGTATTCTAAAAAGCAGTAACTTGTCAATAATTACTGCTCATCCCTTATTTGAGGCCCCTCAAATGAGGGATGGGAGGCAGCTTGCGTGCGATTGCTGGCCCCGAGCTTGCGCAGAATATGCTGGACATGCTTCCCTACTGTGTAGGGAGAGATCGAGAGGCGGGCGGCGATCTGCTTATTGCTCAGACCGAGTCGCAGGAGGCGAAGAATTTTCTGCTCCTGCTCGGTCAGGTGAGGCAGGGCCGCTGACCTGCGAGATTCTGTGGAAGCTGGCTCGGAGTGGTATTGTGGAGAGCCAGCCTGAGTCTGATCCATAGCGACTGCCGCCGGGCCAGTGGCGGAGGTGGTCGCAGACAAGGTAGCGGCCAGGCGGTAGCACTCCCAGATCAACAGACGGATAGCTGCGCTGGCCACATGGGGGGTCAGTGCCAGCTCGCCCTTGTGCAGTCCTTCCAGACAGGCAAGCACCTGGTGACCAGGGGTATCCTTGGTCAGGTAGCCACTGGCGCCGTTGAGCAAGGCGCGCAGGAGCAATTCATCGTTGATACGGGAGGCGAGCAGAACCACATGAGGAGGTGAGGGTGCTTCATTCAGGCGGCGTGTCAGTTCGATGCAATCGCCATCTGCCAACAGGCAATCGATAAGAACCGTATCCACGGTGGTCGTCGCTACGGTCTCTAGCAGAGCGGCGCAAGAATTAACCTCCGCGAGCACTTCGAACCCCTCACTGGTTGCCAGCAGACTGTGCAGCCCTCGGCAGAAGATATCAGCTTCATGGGCGATGACTACGCGCTGAGTCCTCCTGTAAAAAGACAACTGCTGTCTTTCTTGAGGCGGCATACGCTTATCCTTTTCCTCATGGCTCTAGTCAAGGTCATTTCGTTAACCCCCTAAGTATGGACGTAGTAGATCGAAATTTTTTACAGATGAAGTAGCTGGTGAGTATTCTTGCTGACTTAAGAACCAGGAGCGCCAGACGATGCCAGCGTGTCGCTCTTTCCGCTGTTCTACGAAACTGCCTGTTCCCCCTTCCTCCTTTGGTCCAATCTGGTCCATGAGCCTTCACTGTCCTGTGTGTCAGGGCTAGTTATAGAGAGAGACGACTGGCGCGGGCAACCTCAACGATGCGGAGGAAGAAGTCCTGAATTGTTACCGAGTCAATATCACTGCTGATGGCCAGAGCGGCGCGATAGGGGGCGGGCCAGGGGGCGAAAGACAGCAGCGGTGCCGACAGTGCTTCGAGCTGGTCAACGAGCTGGCGGCGGTGCTCCCGCTGCTCCCTGGGAGAAGCTCCCAGGCCGGCGGGCAGATCCAGAAAAAGGCTGTAAGTGGTGGCCTCCTCGGGGCTGGCCTGAGTCACAGCGTAGCCCTGCTCTTGGAGGAAGGCCATGACTGCTGGCGGAGTCGCTGGCGAGAGAGCAATGGCGGGACAGCGCTCGGCCTCAACAAGCCACTCTTGTCGTTGCAGTTCCCCTGGAGCCGTCTGCTTGTCGGTGCTTGTAGTGGAGCGGGCGAGCACCGTGAGCTGTCGGATCTGAACGTGGGCGCGAGGCGTGCTGAGCAGGCAAACCTGCCATCGTTGAGGGCCAGCGGGGGTAAATTCGAAGCGGAACCGGGAGCGCTCGCGCCACCAGCGAGCAATCTCCTCCAGGCGAGCGATCCAGACTGGTTCCGGCTGATGGGTGGCATAGTCGAGTAGGTCGTGGAGGGCGGCCTGGCAGAGTAGACCCCGCTCAGGATGGAGGTTGAGTGTGTATAGACCACCCAGGGTGTAGACGCGCGCCATGACCGCGGACCAGATGGCGGCGATGCGTTGCGGGTCGGTGATGCGCAGGCGGTCGAAGAGCATTTCATCATCGGGAATGCTCGTGGGCAGGCGCACCAGCGATCCTTCGCAATGTGGGCGCAGGTCATAGATACTCGGGGGTACTGCTTGAAACAAATGCAGGGATTTCTCATAGCCGCTACGCAGCAGAGGTGAGAGAGTTTCCAGATCGATCACATCGTGAATGACCGCCTCATTACTTTCATAGGTGAAGCCCAGCGAGGCGAAGATCGCCAGCGCCTCCTCGGTCCAGCCCAGGTAAGGGTTGCGGAAGCCGGCGAAGGAGATCTGGCTATTGCTGAAGACGGTGATGGCCAGGCGTGTTTGGCGCTCCTGCTCCTGGCGTGTCAAGGTGCGATAATCGTTGTGGACGTAGCCGTGAATCCCGATTTCGGCACCGCTGGCAGCGATCTGGCGCAGCAGGGAAACGTGGCGACGCAGCACCACGGCGGGGATAAAGAAGGTAGGATAGGCTCCATACTGACGCAGCGTTGCTACCAGGGCCTGCAAGGAGCGGGCAGTGCGATGCTCCGTCAGGCCAAAGCGAGCGAAGACTGTCCAAAGGCGACGCAGAAAATTATGCGCGCCTTTCGTGCGCAAAGAAAAGGCGACCAGATTCATTGCGACTTTGCTTCCTTCCCTGATTCAGCGCGCTTGGGTTCAAAAAGAAGTGCATAAGGCCTCTGCTGTGCTGCTCTGAACCTAGCTGGCCGGGCTGACCACTGTCAGAGGCTGGCGTGTTTGGTGGGCCAGTTCTTGCTGAGCTGCTGCCAGAATGCGGACGACCTCCAGTCCAACCAGGCCATTTGCACGCGGCTGCCTGCCTGTGCGGATCGCCTCGGCGAAGTCCTCACACTCCAGGCGGAGTGGCTCAACCCAGTCGATATGTGGAATGGTGATTTCGCCGTTGCGGTAGGAGACAACTGGATCGGCGTGTACATCAGCCCCCTTGTTATAGATCTTGAGCATCTCGGCGGGGTTTGTATCGTCATAAACCGCCATGCGCTGGTCGCCGATGATGGTGACGCGGCGGATCTTGCAGGGGTGGAGCCAGCTCACATGAATATGGGCCGTCATGCCGCTGGCGAAAGTCAGATCGAGATGAGCGATATCTGGGATACGTGGTTGGATATGGGCGTGGGCCTGCACGCGCACCTCTGCTGGCTTCTCATTGAGCAGATAGAGCAAAATGGAGATGTCATGTGGGGCGAGATCCCAAATGACATTGGTGTCCTGACGAAAGAGACCCAGATTCACGCGGATAGCCTCGAAACAATAGATCCTGCCCAGATCATTATTGCGGATCAGCTTGCGCAGCTCATTGACAGCCGGGCTGTACTCGAAGGTATGACCGACCATCAGGATGCGCTGTCGTTCCTGGGCCAGGCGGACCAGCTCCTCAGCCTCGATCACGCTCGCGGTCAAAGGCTTTTCGACTAGGACGTGTTTATTGTGTTGCAAGGCAGCGCGAGCAAAAGTGTAGTGGGTACTCACTGGAGTGGCAACGATGACGGCATCCACGTCGGAGCGATAGACCTCCTCCACGGAGGTAGTAAAGCGAGCCCGCGGATGATGGCGCAGAGCGGGTGAAAACTGGCAGGCGGGATTGCTATCGGCAATCAAAGTGACGCTGGCATAGGGGAGCGACTCAAGGTTGCGTGCCAGTCGGGGACCCCAATACCCCCAGCCTATGATAGCGAAGCGCAGTGTTTCCATAACGGTCTACCTCTTCCATTCCGTGAACCATACATAGCCCTGGCCAATGACAACCAGTCGACAGCTGGGTCAGGCGAGATTGAGCTTACTACCAGGTAGTGATAACGGCGCGGGCTGACGTCCCTGTCAGCAGCACGTGCCGGGCAAACGACGGTCTTGTGCTCTGGGCCGTAGCGCTGTGGGTCACCTCGCAGGGAGGCCCAACCGAGGGCCAGAAGGCTGGCCAAGGATGGTGGGGCCGGGGCCTTCTCGTTCCCTCCAGCCTGGCCAGGAGCGGCGTAAACAGCCTAGCGGTCAGCTACAGATGTGCACTGCGCCAGGCTTTTGTGGACCGTCTCCACCACATAAGTCAGCTGCTGCTCCGTTAGCTCGGGATACATTGGCAGCGAGACAACGCGAGCAGCACAGGCCTCGGTCTGTGGGAGATCCCCGCGTTGATAGCCGAGATAGGAGCAGGCTGGCTGTAGATGCAAAGGATGCGGATAGTGGATACCGGTGCTGATGCCCGCCTGCTCCAGCAAGCGACGAAATTGATCGCGCTGCTCAACCTGGATCACATAGTAGCAATAGACATGGGTAGCCCAGGCCCTTGTCACGGGTAGGGCCGCCACGGCTGTGTGCAGGTGCTCGCTGTAGAAGTGAGCATGTGACTGGCGAGCGGCGTTCCAGCGTTCCAGATAGCGCAGCTTCACGAGCAGCACTGCGGCCTGCAGCTCATCGAGGCGGGCGTTACTGCCCAATAGCTCATGGTGATAGCGGACGCGTGAGCCGTGATCGCGCAGCATACGCAGGCGCTCCGCCAGCGCTGCATCGTTGGTCACGCAGATGCCGGCCTCGCCATAGGCACCCAGATTTTTACTATAGTAGAGACTGAAGCAGCCGATATCGCCCAGGCTGCCAACGCGGCGACCCTGGTAGGTAGCGCCGTGAGCCTGAGAGGCATCTTCGATAACGCGCAACCCGGCGCGGCGCGCAATAGCCAGCAGCGGCTCCATTTCAGCGGGATGGCCATAGAGATGCACGGGCAACAGCGCGCGCGTGCGGGGTGTCAGAGCTGCGCTGACCTGTGCGGGATCAAGCGTATACGTTTGGGGATCGATATCCACAAAGACCGGCCTGGCCCCGACCTGGGCGATTGCCTCAATGGTAGCGATAAAAGTATTGGCTACGGTGATTACCTCATCGCCGGGGCCGATGCCACAGGCACGCAGGGCCAGCGTCAGGGCATCGGTGCCCGATGAAACCCCGATGCCGTAGCGGCAGCCGCAGTAGGTGGCAAATGCCTCCTCGAAAGCAAGGGTACGCGGTCCGAGGAATAACTCCATGTCGGCCAGAACCTCATCCAGGGCTGCCTGGACCTCCTCCTTGATCGTCTGATACTGCGCCTGCAGGTCCACCAGTGGTATGTGCATAGAAGCCAGCCTCCTGAAATAGCCGTGGTGGCAGCTACCGTAGCAAGCGAGCCAAGCAGTGATGTGTCGCCAGGGTAGGTGGCTGCCCTGCCTCTTTTCAAGAAGCACAATAGCACCCACCGGTTTTTGCCTGATGCTTATGCTGGTTGAAATGCGGTGATGCCAGAGAGGCTGCAGCTGTCAGTCACCTGGTCTCAGAAGCGGAGTGGGAGGCGTGACAACGTGCTGAACTGCTGGGGATGGAGAAAATAGGCAGGGTGCATAGAGAGACTCGGGTGACGTTGATCGCGCTCAAGGCGCCTGATTGCCAGGCGCAGCGAGGACGGAGAAACGAGCACCGGGAAGACAGTACAGCCGGTGATCTCTTCCAGCAGCGCATAAAAAGCGGCGTTGCCTGAGCGAGCCAGGGCCACGGTGGCCACGCCCTGGGCCACTCCGATCACCAGGCACTGGTAGCGCCTGGCCACCGGCAGAGGAAGCCAACCTCGGTAGCGCAGAGGGACATACCTCAGCGAGGGTAGGCGTGGGAGGGGTCCCTGGCGAACGAGATAGGCCATCTCTTTCAGTGTCCCCATGCTGGCAACGCTCTCTTTTCCCCATAAGGGGGTGTCGCTAGCCAATTGACTAGCTATGTTATCCTCTTGTCCCTGCTGCGTGGCCTCCTCCTGCCCTGAGCGGCTATACTGGCTATGCCAGGTGGATAGACTATGCATGCTGGAGGCATCCTGTTACGGAACCTTTTCTTTGAACCGAGAATGTAGTGGCACGTTCCTGCTTTTTCGCCTGCGTTAAGAAGTGTAGTTTTCAGGCGTGCTGATGAGATGTTGATTGGGAAAAAGATATGGTGTTGTCTCTTCCAGTTGTGTAAAGACTCCGTTTTTTCAGAGATGACAGAGGCAAAGGCTGTAGCAGAGTGGCGACCAGCCGTGCCGGCTGTGAAGATGTACTTGCTGGATCTGGAGGAAAGAGAGCAGGGACCGTAATAATGCTCTTGCAAATGTGAAGGGATGGGGATAGAGTAGAAAAATAATCGCTTTCCTCAACGCAGGGAAGGGATCATTGCAAGCTGAAAACAGCCGTGTACAGCTATGAGCATGTCTTCCGGGCAGCTGGTTTTCCGTCTTTTGGGTGTTCCCGAAGTACGCATTGCCGGTAAACCCTTGGTTTTGCATCATCAGAAAGCGCAGGCGCTCCTCTACTATCTGGCGGCCACTGAAGGCCCTCAGCCACGTGAGCATCTGGCGGCCTTGTTATGGAGCGATGTGCCTGAAGATAACGCCCGCCATTCGCTGCGCTCCAATCTGTATGTCATTCGTCGTACCCTTCAGTCGTATGGCATGGCTGAGGCGCTGGTGGTTGATGGCCCCTATGTCTCTCTGGCCGAGCAGCTGCTGGTGTGTGACCTGCACCGTTTCCGGCATCTCTTGCAGGAGGGCAGCAGGCAAGCTCTGGCGGAGGCGGTGCAGCTGTACCGCGGGCGGCTATTGCAGGGCTTTACGCTCAATGGGGCACCGCTCTTCGATGAGTGGCTGCAGGCGGAGGAGGCAGCTCTTAGCCGGAGCTATCTGACGGCGTTGAGCCGCCTGGCGACCTATGCTGAGCAAGAAGGGCGTTGGGAGGAGGCCATAGAATACCTGCAGCGTCTGGTCCGCGAAGACCCGTTCTCCGAGGCTGAGCAGCGCCGGCTGATTGAGCTGTCTCTGCGCTCTGGCTCTCTCGGCAGGGCCTGGCTGCAGTATACTCAATACGAGAAATTTCTGCGACAGGAGCTTGGCCTCCCTCCGCCTGTTGATCTCCAGGAGCGCATGAGAGAGGCTTTGACAAGACGCCGGATCACTGGTGCCGGTGGTGGTAGCAAAGCTGGTAGGGCCGGATCGGGGTGCTCTGCTTCTGGAGGGCCTGGCTGGATGCTGCCTTTTGTAGGGCGTGAGGAACCGCTGAGCCATCTGCTGAAGCTGGCTGCGCAGGTGGCGAGAACGGGTCAGGGGGCAACTGTCCTGGTCCAGGGTGAGGATGGTAGCGGCAAGACGCGGCTATTGGATGAGCTGATGGCGGGGCTTGAGACGCTCTCGGTGCGTTGGATCGTGCTGCAAGGGGCCTGTTCGCCGTTTGATGAATTGCTGGCCTACGGCCCTTTTTGGGAGGCCCTGCAGGGACTGGGCTTAGATCCTCTCACCGATGCGCTAACGCCGGCCTCACCCGCTCTCGGAAGCGCTCTACCCGAGGAACAGGGGCGCTTTATGTGGTCCCTCTGGCAGACGCTGCGGGCCCTGGCGCAGACGGCTCCCTTGCTCCTGGCGATCGACGATCTCCATTGGGCCAATAGCTCGACACTCCAGCTTTTTGGCTTTCTGGCTCTGCGTGTTCACCAGCTGCCGATCCTGCTCATAGGGACCAGCGCCTCGGTTGAGCTGATCCCGGCTTTGCAGCGTTTGTTGACGCTCGGGCGACGACATGGGCGTGTGCAGGTGCTCTCACTGGGGCCGTTGACGCCGGAGGCGGTGGCAGCGCTGGTAGAGGCGCTAGGCATTGTGACCTTGCCGGTGGCCTCCACCTTCCCGTCCTGGTTATACGAGCGCTCGGGAGGAAGCCCCTTTATCTTGCTGGAGCTGCTGCGGCAGCTGCAAGCTGATGGGGTCCTGAGCGAGAGCGCCGGAGGACTGCGACTAGACGTGCGGCGCTGGTTGCATTGGCGAGCCATGCATGCTCTTCCCGAAACCACTTATGATTTAGTACTCTGGCGCTTGATCGATCTCGATGGCGAGGCGCGCACGCTGCTGGAGGTCCTGGCGATCGCTAATCAGCCCTTGCCTCTGGCCCTTTTGCAGGATATGCCCGAGATGCGTGAGACCCCCCTCTTGGCTACCATAGATCAGTTGCTCTGGCGCGGTTTGCTCGTAGAGGTTGCTCCACGCTGCTATGGACTCTCACATGCGCTCTTGCGTGAGGCTGTTATGCATCGGCTTAGTCAGGTGCGGACGCAGCAGATTCACCGTGAGCTGGCGGCCATTCTGGAACGGTGTCCAGCGCTGCAGCAGGATTTTCCGCGGCGGCAGATTGCTCTCCATGCGGTGATGGGGGGCGACAGTGAACGGGCCCGGCGCTATGGACTGCAGATTCTGGATGAACTGGCGCGCGAAAACGTCAGCACGGAGGTGGCCCTCTTCTTGCAGCAGCTCTACGATCTGGTGGCCCCGGCAGCCGCTCTGGAGGAGGAGCTGCGCCTGACGATGGCGCTGGGACAGGTCTACCGTGCCCTGGGACAGCTCCAGCAGGCAGCTGCCTGGTACCGACGCTACTTGATGCTGGCGCGCCAGCTGAATGATCGCGTAGCCTGGAAGAGCGCCTATTTCGAGCTGGGGGAGCTGGCGCTGATTATGAATGACTATCGTGAGGCTATTGCTTGCGCTGAAGCCGGGCTGGCGGTGCCTGATCCTCTCCAGGAGAGCGAACGGCTGGCGCTGCTTGCGGCTGGTCAGCGCTTGCTTGGCGCGGCGCTGGCAATGGAGGGCAGCGATCTCGTAGCTGCCGAGGAGCATCTTCAGGAGGCGGCGCGTGCGCTCCGCCAGTGTGGCAATCTGGGCGACCTCTGCGCAGCTCTCTTTGAGTTAGGCAATATTGCGGCCCAGTATGGCCAGTTGCGTCAGGCTCTGGGCTTCTATGGGGAGGCGGCTGAGGCTGCTCGGGCGACCCATAACTATTATTTTCTAGCCCTCTCCTACAATAATGCGGCCTATCATCATCTCCTCCTGGGAGAACTGGAGGCGGCTCAGGCGTCTTTAGCTGAGGGGCGAAGAATCGCTGAGACCTACGAGCTGCTGGGCGCCCTGCTCCATCTCTCAAGTACGCAGGGGGAGCTATATCTCTATGCGGGAGAGTGGCGTGCCGCAACCGAAGCTTTTAGTCAGGGGCTGGCTCTGGCTGAAGAGCTGGGCAATCTTGAACGGCAGGCAGGGTATCGAGGGGGCCTGGCTCTCTGTGCGCGCTGTCAAGGGCGTCTGGAGGAGGCGACTGCCCTGCTAGAGGAGGCCCTGGCTCTGATCGATGAGTATGGCTATCACCATCTGCGCACGCGCCTCCAGCTCTGGCTGGCTGAGATCTGGTTGCTGCGTGCTCAACCTGCTGCGGCTGCTCCCTATCTGGAGGCGGCCCTGGCCACGGCTCAGCGTCAGCAACGCCGACTACTAGCAATGCGAGCGGCAGCTTTGTGGGCCTGGTATCGTGCGGCATGTGGAGCCTGGGAGGAGGCCGAGCGACGTTTTCACGAAGCTGCCAGGCTGGCCGAAGAATTGGAGCTGCCACTAGAGCGGGCACGTATCCAGGTGCTCCAGACTCAGGCGGCGCTGCAAGCGGGATCGCCTGCGCAGCGCGAGAAGGTGCGTGTTCTCCTGCAGGAGGCACAGGACACGCTAGAAAAGTATCAGGCGCGTGGCGAGCTGGCTCAGCTGCCGCTGGCTGCGACATTTTAAGCCTGGCCAGGCATTGACGCTACGTTGACAGTCGACGCCTATGCTAAGTAATGGCAGCTTGCCAAACGCGCGTGGAGGGCTACTGGCAGATCTTCGTGTTGGCCCGAGCGAGATCATCGGGGCTCTCCGCGCGCGGTCCCGCAGCTCTTCTGGTGGCTATTGCTCTCCGCGGCGCAGCTGTCATTTCAGGACCGAGGAAGGCGGGAGTGCGGGAGAGTGCGGCATAGCTCTCTCCCAGGTAAAGCCACAACACCAGTGGCACAGCAGTTGAGGCGTTGTCTGGCTTTCCCAAAGTTGCTAGCTCCTATCTCGAAGATATCTTCCACCAGTCGCACCGAGACCCTCTCATCGCTGCTATCCAGGTTTTGCTGGACGCGGCAGTGAATCCGCCGATTGCAGCTCTACCTGGCCAGGCGAGTGCTGGACCAGAGGCGGCCTTAGCAGTCCTTCGTTTCCGCCTGATCTGGGCCTGTCTAAGGCTGGCCGGCGTGAGCTTTCTCGTGGGGAGGGAGCGCTCCCCAGATCCGCAGATAGTTGATCTCGCAAGTTATCTTTCCTTGAGAATATAATATAGCAAGCTGGTAAACACGAGATTGCACTGTCAGGGAAAGTGAGACATGGCAAAACTTCAGGTACAGGGAGTTCACCATATTACCTTTGTTGGCTCCAATCGCGAGGCTATCATCGAATTCTACCGGGACTTCCTCGGCATGCCCCTCATCATGGAGCAGCCCAATCTTGATGTGCCGGAGGAGACCCACCTCTACTTTGATGCTGGTGATGGGCGTCTGATCACCTTCTTTGTACGACCAGACCGGGCCAATGATCCGACCCCCAATCCCGAGGGCATTGGAAACCTCCATCATTTGGCCTTCACGGTCTCGCGTGCCACCTACAATCAGGTCGCCCGGCGACTCAACGAGCGCGGCATCTGGAACACAGGCAACATCGACCGCGGCTTTATGGACTCGATCTACTTCCGTGATCCAAACGGGCAACTGTTGGAGATGGCCTGCTACAAATTTGAGCCGCCGCAGGGCTATACCATCGCCGATGTGCTGGCGACGGCTCACAAGCTGCGTATAGCGGCGGGGGCGTACAATATTCAAGAGGAGCATCTAGCTGAAGCAATTGCCGAACTCAGTCAGCGACGCGCGCCTGCGGCGGTGGAAGAGGGAGTGGAGGCGCGCACCCGATGAGTCATGTGGCTGCTTCCGTTGTGGAACACACAGGAACGTTCTGGTCTCTCGATCTTGACCGTCCGATCACGACCAGTTTGCCGGCGCGGCTACCAGCTACTTTTCTGCAGGCTGGCCCGGAGCGTGCTGAAGAGCTGGCGATGGCGATGGAGGTGGCCGATCCCGCTGTAGTAATGGAGCGCTTTGCTCGCGGGTGCCAGTGTTATGTGGCCTATCTGGACGGGGGAAAAATCCTGGCTTCCTATGGCTGGGTCTCCGTCAATCAGGAGGAGATAGGTGAGCTGGGACTCACGATTCGCCTCCGGGCAAGGAGGGCTTATATCTGGGATTGCGCCACCTTGCCGCCATACCGTGGCCGACGGCTCTATCCTGCTCTGCTCGTCTATATGGCCAGGGTATTACGAGAGCAGGGCCTGCGCCGTCTCTGGATAGGGGCTGACGCCAGTAATTATGCCTCACGGCGTGGCATCGAAGTGGCTGGCTTCCAGGCGGTGGCCGACGTGACGCGCATTGCCGGCGTCGAAATAAAGACGCGCTATCTGCTGCGCCCCCGACCTGGAGTGCCTGAGGAGGTGCTACAGGATCTGTGCCAGTCCTTCTCACAAGAGGTTGAGCTGGTCGTGCCGCCAGGTGAGAGCCGGTCGGCGTGATCGAACGGCGGGTAAGACTGAGAGGGAGAGCGAGAACAATCAACCGGTGAGGGATAATAAAAAGCAACTGGCATGCGAAAGGAGGGAAAGGTCAATCTAATGCAATTCATCGACCTTTCTCATGCAATCGAGCAGGGAATGACGGTCTTCCCTGGTGATCCGGAGCCGATTGTTGAGGCGGTGGAGACCGAGCCTCCCTGGCAGGTGTCGCGCCTGGTATTGGGGACGCATACCGGTACCCATATTGATGCCGCTTCTCATCTGATGCCGGAGGGGAAGACCATTACGCAGTATCCCCCGGAGCGCTTCCTGCTCACTGGCATTGTGGTGTCCCTGGAAGGATGTGGAGAGGATACGCCAATCTCCGTGGAGGAACTGCGGCCTCAGCTGAAGGCGCTGCCAGCTGGCGGGGCGGTGCTGCTGCGCACTGGCTGGGACCTCTATTGGAAGAGTGAGCGCTACTTACGCCATCCCTATCTCTCCCCAGAGGCTGCGCAGCTGCTGGTCGAAGCCGGCGCTTCGCTGGTAGGGATCGATGCCCTCAGCGTCGATTCCAGCGTGCAGGGTACCCGGCATGCTCATACTACCTTGCTGGGCAATGATGTACTCATTGTCGAGAATCTGGCGCGCCTGGATCGGCTAGTTGGCGGCGTCGTCTATCAGTGTTCCTTCCTACCCTTGCCGCTGCGGGGCCTTGATGGTTCTCCAGTACGCGCTCTGGCCTGGCGCGCTGCCTCGTGAGCATCTGTGGCCCGTCGTTTAGCCTGCTGACGAGCAGCACGGCGGGCCAACCCGACCAGAGCGCGCTGCGCGGCCCGTTAGCTCGTCGGGCAGATCCTGGTCTGAGTCTGTCCAGGAGCAGCGGCTTCTCTTTGTCTCCTGGAGCGGTGATCTTCTCCCGAGATTCTCACTTCAAAGGGAAGAGGACTTTATTTCTCGTTGCGCGGAAACTGGAAAGGATAGTCGTATCATGGTGGACAGAGCGAGCAGCGATCGTGGTGAACAGCAAGAGGGGCATCAGAAACTGCGGAGCGAGGACCTGCGGGGCACATGGGCTATGCGCTGGCAGGCTCAGCAGCAGGAGGGGGCGGAGGTCAGCGTGCGGCGAGAGCAAGCCCGGCGTTATGGACTGGAGGCGGCAGCCAGCGTTGAGGATCGCAACCTCACCCTCTTTCGGCGCGAACCCTGGACGTTAGGCGGAGGGACGGGGGAGGCTACCTTTCTGCAGGTGCCCTTTCTTCGCGATATGCAGCAGCTTGGGGGGCAGGATGTGGTCATCGTTGGCGTGCCCCTGGACAGCGGTACTACCTGCCGGCCAGGCGCGCGCTTCGGGCCGGCGGCCATTCGTCGTGCCTCTGCTCTCAGCTATGGCTACAATCCCGAGCGGGGCGTTGACCTGCATGAGGCCCTCGTGATGGTCGACGTCGGCGATATCCAGGTCATTCCCGCTCACATCGAAAAAAGCTTTGATCAGATCACCTCCGCCATCAGTTACATTGCCGAACGCGGAGCTTTTCCGGTTGTCCTCGGCGGCGATCATTCCATCGGCTACGCTACCCTCCGCGGAGTCGCGCCGCACGTCGAGGGCAGACTGGGCGTGATCCACTTCGATCGGCACAGCGACTTGAGCGAGCGAACCTATGACGAGCGCATGCATGCCTCGCCTTTCTTTCACGCCACCACGCTGCCGAATGTTCCCCCGACCAACCTGGTGCAGATCGGTATCGGCGGCTGGACCGGTTCTAAGAAGGGAATGCGCCTGGCTCATGAGCGGCAGGTAACCGTGATCATGCTCGATGACATTGATCGCTACGGCATCGAGCGCGTGATGGAGTACGCTCTAGAGGTAGCCTGGAAGGGGGCAAGGGCGGTTTGGCTTTCCTTTGATATTGATGTGGTGGACCCGGCCTTTGCCCCGGGCACGGGGACGCCCGAGCCAGGGGGATTACTACCACGTGAGGTCTTCAGAATGGTACGTCTGGCGGCACGTGAAGGTCTACGGGGCATGGAGCTGGTGGAGGTCGCCCCACCCTATGATGTGGCCGATCTGACAGCTCTGCTTGCTGGACGGATCATCATGGAGGTGCTGGGAACTTTAGTGACACAGGGCAAACTGGGGCATCGCAGCGGGGCGAGCGGTGCGGAAGAGCGCCGCTAGCTCTGTCTGTTGCCGACACAGGTATTCTATTATCAGAGGAGCAGCGCTCGATAAAGAGGGGAATGGCCTGCAGCGCTCCCACCTCCAGAAGCATGGCCATTTATGGCTAATTGCCCCGGAGAGCTTGAGAAGAGCCAGCGACCCAACTGGCTGATTGCCGCGGCTGGCTTTTTATTTATGCTGAAAGCCTTGTGTTGTCGATAAAGCCTTTTTTAGCACTCTGAAAGAGAGAAAGAAAACATTCTCTTGACAGAAGGTGATGGTTTCCTTACACTATCGATGGACGATAGGATTCTCCATTGAGATGCTGGTGATATCTAGCTTAATAGAAAGAGGGTGTGAGCTTTCTTGAAAAGAGGTTCTGATTGACCTGCCTGCAGGGCATTGATGCCCTCCATCTACAATGGATAGTCAACGCATCTATTGTGCAATCCCCGCTTCAAAGCCTGGCCTTGCGCGAAAGGATTTCGCGGGAGCATCCCCATGAGAACAGAGGAGACAAGCAACGGACGCTTATTCACAATGGCGCAGGCTTCTTCTCGCGCCGCGGCAACTGCCCTGCCCTGGTGACGGTGGCTCTGCCGCTCCTCACAGCGTTCGCCTCAGCATCAGTATGCCTTTAGTGCTGCTCGGTCCCCTCTCCTTTGCGCAGATCAAGGGCTGCGGGCCAGCTCATTTGCTATCGGGCCTTGAGACTGCTCCTTAGTAGCTCGCGTCTTTTGCAAGGGCTTCATGGTATCGAAGGAGGACCCTTGGAAAGGAGCATCAGCATATGGCAACTCGCAGACAGTTACTCAAGGCTGGGGTCGCCCTGGGTCTTGGCAGCCTCTTCCCGCTCTCACTGTTTACGGCTTCGCGCGTCTCAGGCTCAGTTCAGACTGCTCAGACACCCTTACCGGGGGCCGAGATTCCACAGTTTGTTGAGCCGCTGCCCACCTTTAGCGGTTTCCGGGTCAACACCTCTCAGTTTCAGGTGCGCATGGTTGAATTTCAACAGCGCATTTTACCGGCCAGTCTCTATGCACGCCTCAGTCCGCCGTTCAATGCCGGTACCTATGTTTGGGGTTATCAGGTGGACGGGCGTCCGCCGCACTATCCTGGCTACACGGTTGAGGCAAAGCAGGGAGTGCCGACGGTGGTGACCTATGTCAACGCGCTGCCACTGCCGGCCCAAGCGCAGCTTTTGCCGCTTCTGACAGTGGATCAAACCATTCACTGGGCTGATCCACTGGAGCAGATGGGGTCGACCGCGCCCTTTGTCGGGGCCTTTCCGACGGTGGTTCATCTCCACGGTGGTGAAGATCCGTCCGCCTTTGATGGCGCTCCCGAAGCCTGGTTTACCTCCGATGGACGGCACGGCAGAGGCTACTGCAGCTATGTGCCGACGGCTCCAAATGCCGCGGTTTATTGGTATCCGAATGGACAGCCGGCGACGACGCTCTGGTTCCACGATCACACGCTTGGCGTGACGCGTCTCACACTCTTCTCTGGACTGGCGGCCTTTTATCTGATCCGCGATGCCTATGATACAGGGCAGCCGAACAATCCCCTTGGTCTACCGAGCGGCGCTCAGGAAATCGAGCTGATGATCCAGGATCGCCAGTTTGACACGCGCGGTCAGCTGCTCTTCCCCGACGGTACGCCGCCCGACAACCCGACTGGCCTCAATGGGCCGCCGCCCAATCCCTCGATTCATCCGTACTGGATTCCCGAGTTCTTTGGCGACGTCATTGTTGTCAATGGGAAAGCCTGGCCCTATCTGAATGTAGAGCCACGGCGCTATCGGTTTCGCTTTGTGAATGCGGCCAATGCGCGCTTCTTCCAGATGCGGCTGATAGATGCCCTGAGCCAGGAGCCAGGGCCGATCTTCTGGCAGATTGGCACGGATGGAGGCCTGCTTGACAGGCCAGGCAAGCTCAATGACCCTCAAGATAGGGCCTCGCCGTCGCTCTTGCTGGCCCCGGCAGAGCGAGCCGATGTGATCATTGACTTTGCCCCCTATGCTGGTCGGACCTTGCTCTTAATCAACAGCGCGCCTGCGCCCTTCCCTGACGGTGACCCGCCTGATCCGGCCACCAACGGGCGAATCATGCAGATTCGGGTCTCGCTGCCCCTGTCAGAGACGGACAGGACCTACAATCCGGCCAGCGGCCTGCCGCTGCGGGGAGGCATCAACCAGCCGCCTGCGCTGGTGCGCCTGGCCAATCCTCGAACGGGCATGCTGGCGGAGGGAGTGAAGCCTGCGATCAGACGGCAGCTGGTGCTTGTTGAGGTAGAAGGACCGGGCGGGCCTGTCGAGGTGCTGGTCAATAACACCAAGTGGAGCGGTATGCGCGAGGGGAGCAGTCAGCCATTGCCTGGGTCTCAGCCCGACGGGCAGGGGCAGGGGATTTACCTGACCGAGTTGCCGCGTGTTGGGGCAACTGAGATCTGGGAGGTCGTGAACCTCACTGAGGATGCTCATCCCATTCACATTCATCTTGTCCAGTTCCAGCTGCTCAATCGCCAGGCGTTGGATATCGAGGGCTATCGAGCGCGTTACGACTCACTCTTTCCTGGGGGGACCTATAACGGTCTTCGGCCAGATGGTTCCTGGGGGCCGGTACAGTACCCACCGGGGGTCTTTATTCCGGGCTATGGTCCTCCATTGCCCTATAGCCGGCCAAACGCCAGGGGAGCGCTGGGTGGCAATCCCGATGTGACGCCGTATCTGCGTGGCCCGCTGCTGCCTCCTGACGCTGGTGAGGATGGCTGGAAAGACACCATCAAGATGTATCCCGGCCAGGTCACGCGCCTGGTCGTGCGCTGGGCGCCGATCACGACGCCAGTCAATGAGGTTAGCCCGGGCCAGAATCTCTATCCCTTTGATCCTACCCAGGGGCCAGGCTACGTCTGGCATTGTCACATCCTTGATCACGAGGATAACGAGATGATGCGCCCGTATCTGCCAGTGCCCTAGAAACTCTGCTGAGCTGGCATCGCCTGGTGTTCCTCCTTACACTCTTTGAATTCGGTGCCATGCTCTTCTGCATGAAGGGGTGGCGCGTCTACTCATTCGCCAGGAGCTAGCTGCGCCAGCGAGAGAAGGAAGGAGCGGGGGAATATCACTGAGGCAGTGAAGTGGGCGCAGTTCCCTCGCTCCTTCCCTACCAGGGCC
The DNA here is from genome assembly GCF_019683635.1 of Thermogemmatispora sp. Taxonomy (GTDB): domain Bacteria; phylum Chloroflexota; class Ktedonobacteria; order Ktedonobacterales; family Ktedonobacteraceae; genus Thermogemmatispora. Next base: position 23,251 of record NZ_JADGIA010000003.1, read on the forward strand.
AACAGTGCTCGTTGGGGAAAGGGAGAATATCTAGCCAGCGTTGCCAACGAGTTGGACCCTGATCCAGGGCCGGGCCGCGCTGCTGCCGATGATCAGCCACAGCCAGGCCCGGCCCTCCCTTTGTTCACTGGGCGGGGCCGGCCTGCTCAGGCAGTGATAGGAACATTCCAGTTCCCGCCGCCGTTGTTGTCCCAGTTATTCGCGTCGTCATGGAAGGCGAAATTGATCTGGGTGGCATCGGTCGGCACGCTGATCGTGACCTGCCAGAAGCCATCGCTGCGCTTCACCAGGGCGGCATCGGGAGGAATGTTCTGCCAGCCGTTCTCGCCCCAGCGGATATAGACATGGGTATGTGAGGCCAGCCAGCCGTTATAGTAGATTGTCAGTGCCTTGCCGGGATGGAGCTGATTGGGGTCATAGTCGACCACCCAGCCGCTATGAGGCTGGTAAGCGTTTGTCACATAGCGACTGTAGGTGATCGAAGGCATGTCCACCACGCGGTGATTGGCCTCAGAGAAAAGCAAGACGATATACTCGCCCATTGCCCAGTTGAGCGGGTTCATCGACTTCGTTGGGGTACCGGGTGTATAGCCGCTAGGGGCGGCCACATCCCAAATCTGTTCGGGGATCATGCCCGAGGCGTTGGCCGCGGCCATGAGCGCGCTCAGGTAGAGATCGGCGTCACCGCCGGCGGCGATGGTATAGATCCCGCGCTCAGCCGTTAGGACTGGCCACAGGCGTCCGATGCCCGTACCATTGTAGTTCGAACCATCGCTATGCTCACCGTAGCCATCGTGGTTGTAGCGGAACCAGTAAGGGTAGCCATTGATCGTCTCCTTGATGGTGGCATCGATCACCGGCAAGGAGAGCGTAATATAGGGCGAGTTGGCCGGCATCACTCCCAGACGCACCAGCTCCAGGAAGCCGGCATCCACAATTGTCCGCTCATCGTAGGTGCCCCCGCCGTTGGCGATCGTAATGGAGGCGCCATCATTGGGGTTACCATTGCCATCGATGCGCTCAAAGTAGTAGCCGCCCCCCAGTGGTCCAGTGGTCGTGAAGGTCCAGTTTTGGACCATGCCCTGATAATAATCGGCGGCATTGGTATAGCGCGTCTGATCGGTCGTATCTCCGTTGATACGGGCGATATCGGCGGCGCAGAGCAGACCGGCGATCTCTGCCGCGATTGTCGACGGGCTATAGCCGCTGTTCTCCTCCCAGCGCTCTTGGCCAGTGCGCGGGCCATTATTGACGATATAGTCGGCGGCCTTCTTGATGTGGTTCACAAACGTGCTGTTATCAGTCACGCCGAGCTTCCAGGCCAGGATGATCGGAAAAGCCTGCTCATCCATCTGGATGCCGTTCCAGTAGGGTGTTCCATTGACATAGCTATTCTGCGGGAAGTGTCCATCGGACTGCTGTTGAGTATTGAAAGCCCATTGCACGGCCCGCAGGGCGTCCGCGCTGTCGCCGGCCACAATCAGGGCGCTAGCGATCTTGTACATATCGCGCTCCCAGACCAGGTGATAGCCGGCGTCGCTATCGCCATTGCTGTCACCCCAGGGAACGCCCAGGCCGGCCACAAAGGCCCCTGTCTGCTTATCCTGCGAAGCCTTCAGCACATTCGCAGCCAGGTAGTACTCCTGCTGACGGGCCTGCTGGATCGCTGTCGTGCTGCCGACGGCTGGCGGGCTGGTGAGACTGTTATCGAAGCTATTCCACTGGGTGACATAGGTCGCCAGCATGTTCGAGGTATCGCTCAAGGTGGCATTGAGCGTCTGCTCAGCGACCGTAGCAGCGGAGGTACTGCCGCTGGTCTGACCGAAGGAGAGGACGAGATTAAAGGTGATCGAGGTGGCGGTACTCGTATTGACGCTGCCGCCGTTGGAGAGATCGAGCAGGCCTGTCTGGGCCGTATTGCCATTGCTGGCCAGGCTATACGTATAGCTCATCGTATAGTCTGGGCAGGTGCTGCTGCCGCAGTTACTAGAGGCCTTCAGGTCGGTCCAGCCATCGTTGACCCCGACAAAGCCTGAGCTGGTCATGCCGGAGACATAGGGGATCGAGGCCGCCAGGGCACTGGCATAGTTACCTGAGCTATCGGTTGTCACCAGCATTGTGCGACCGTTGTAAGTCTGGGTCGAGCTGGTATTGTTGTTGCCGGCATTGTGAATGGCCGGGTTATAAAGGACATAGAGCAGGTAATTCGAGAGGGTGCCACTGAGGGCGGTAAACGTCACCTGCTGAATCAGCGAATTGCGAGCAGGATCGGTGTAGATGATCTTCGTGATGCGGTAGCGTCCGTTGTTGGCGGTGTTCGTCACCTGCCAGGCCAGCGAGTGGGCATTGTAGAGCTGGACAGTGGAGGTGGTGGCGACCTTCTCCTCGTCGACCCAGGTATGGCCGCTGTCGCCGATCAGGAACTGCAAATCGGTGGTGTTGGCCGTATCGGCAGTAGGGAAGAAGACCTCGCTGATGATGCCGTTGTAGCCGGTGAACCAGACATCGCTAGTAGTGTTGGCAGCGGTGCCAAGGAAAGCCTTGTTCGAGGGCGCCCAGATAGAGGAGTAGCCTGGGCCGTTGGGCGCCGTACCTGCCGCTCTCGCCTGATGGGAACCGCTAGAAAGAAGCAGCGCACAGACAAGCAGGAACGCCAGCAGGCCAGAGCGCCCGAGGCGGAAGAACCAGGCACAGGCAGCGTGCCAGTGCACAGAGTCGGGTGGTGCTGCATCATGCGTATTGCTGCCCATGGAGTCTCTCCTTTGTTCTGTTCGGCTTTGACTGATCGGTCAAATGGTCATCTGTGACTCACATTGATCGAAGAAGCAGCTTCCAGGTCCATCCTGGACCGGAAGTCAGGGCAGGCACTCTTTTCCTGCCCTGGCTGACACTCTTCAATTGAAGCAATAATCATGCCAAATTTCTGTGTGACACACTTCGACCCGGGAAAGACCCGCTGAAACCGTGAGAAAGCCTGGAAAGAGCTGACCGTGCGAGATCCTCTCAAGGTGATTATCTTCTGTGAGCTGGATCACTTGACAATAGCAAGCAAGAGGAGTAACCTTCTCTTGCAGGCTCATGTGCTGAACATATCAGACACAATGAGCGTGCGAAGGGGATCTTTCACTCTTGACTGATCATTGGGGCCTACCTGGAAACAATGGAGGAGCCTGGCGATGATGCGTCAGGGCCAGCGACTTGGCAATTACCACCTGATTCGCCTGCTAGGCAGCGGATCATATGGGGCGGTCTATCTGGCCGAGCATCTCTACTTGAAAACTCAGGTTGCGATCAAAGTTCTCACGCAGCTTCTGAAAGAAGAAGATGAGCAGGCTTTTTTGCACGAAGCCCAGATTCTAGCCCGCTTGCGCCACGAACACATCGTGCCTGTGCATGAGTTTGCCATCGAGCGTGGTCTGCCCTATCTTGTCATGGAGTACCTGCCGGAAGGGACCCTACTCGACAGGCATCCGCGCGGTACGCGTCTTCCTCTTCCTACCGTCGTCAGCTACGTTTACCAGCTGGCAGGCGCTTTGCAATATGCCCACGATCGGAATATTGTTCATCGGGATGTCAAGCCGGCGAACGTCCTGCTTGGGAGCAAAGGGCTGCTCTTAAGCGATTTCGGGATTGCTCTGCCGCTGTTAAGGAAAGAAGGGGTTGGCGAGTCGGCACCAGTTGGTACGCTGCCCTATATGGCTCCCGAGCAATTCCGCGGGCGGCCAAGCTTTGCCAGTGATCAGTATGCCCTGGCCATCATGGCCTATGAGCTGCTGTGTGGCGCGCGACCTTTCCAGGGTGGGGCTGCTGACTTGATGAACCAGCACCTCACCAAAGAGCCACCAGCGCTGCGTGAGCATGATCCTGCACTGCCGGAGTCAGTCGACCGTGTCATTCGCCGTGCCCTCGCCAAAAAAGCGGAGGACCGCTATCCGGCCATCATCCTCTTCGCCCGCGCCCTGGGGAAGGCTGTCAGTGAGGCGATGTCGAGGGAGGAGATCGACAAAAGCCTGACCTGGCGACCGTTAGAGGTACGGTCTCGTTCACGGGCTGGCGACGCTCAACACAGTTGGAGCGTGATTCTGGCCATCCAAGATGAGCAGTCTCCCATTGGCCAGCGCCTTCAGCAAGAGCTGCAGGAGCGTGGTCTGACCGTGATCATGGCGCAGCGCTATGAGCAAGCTGATGAGCTGAAGCTCCGACAGGTGATGCGTGCAGCTCAGCTCGTGCTGGTAGGACTTACGGCCCAGGATCAGGCCCTGCCTGTTTCTGAGCAGCTTCTGCAGATGGCCCACCTCTATCAGCGTCCAGTGCGCTATCTCCTGGTAGGCGCAGCGCCCCCGGCTGGGAGCACCTGGCCGCTGGCAGAGATGGTGCCGCCGGCCCTCCTCAGCGATGGAAGCGGTGCCCGCTATCGACAAGCCCTGGATGAGATTATACAGCAGATTGAAGATGGACAGTGGGGAAGGCAGCGTCAGAAGCAAGCCATAGTTACGCTGGAAGAGGAAGGGAAGGCGCGCAATCCCTACAAGGGGCTGCGAGCCTTTACTCAGGAGGACCAGGGTGATTTCTTTGGACGAGAGCGGCTCGTGCAGGAGCTACTCGCGCGGCTCGCCACTCTGCTGGGCCAGGACCCGGCTCAGTCCTCCTCTGCGCGCCTGCTGGCTCTCATCGGAGGCATCGGTGTTGGCAAATCGAGCCTTCTCATGGCTGGCCTGCTCCCCCGGCTGCAAGCTGGGGCGCTACCAGGTAGTGAGAACTGGCGCTATCTCTCCGCCTTCAGGCCAGCCTATCGGCCACTAGAGGCGCTCGCGGAGGTGCTGGCCGCCGGCGGCAACCAGCAAGAGAAGGAAACTATTCACACGGCCCTTGTCCAGGGAGATAGCGCCGCCCTGCACCGATTGGCCCTCACCCTGGCCCCTGATCATTCCTATCTTGTCCTGGTAATTGACCAGTTCGAAGAACTGTTCACTCCCGAAGTAGCCGAAGCTGAGCGGAGGCGCTTCATCGATCTGATCGCCACCGCGGTCTCTATCCCTCATGGTAAGCTGCTCCTCCTCCTCACACTGCGCGCTGATTGTTACGATCGGCCTCTAGCCTACCCGTCCCTGGCGCAGCTCTTGCAGGGACCAGCGCATTGTCCGATAGGGCCTATGACCCTTGATGAACTGCGGGCCGTCATCGAACAGCCAGCCCTGCTGCCCGATGTCCAGCTGGTCTTCGATGAAGATCTGGTGGCCGACTTGCTCCTGGATATCCGTGACCAGCCCGGTGCTCTGCCTCTGCTGGAATTCACCCTGGACCAGCTCTTTCAGCAGCGGCGCGGTAGCCGTCTCACGCGGCGCGCTTACGAGGCCATTGGAGGAGTACGTGGCGCCCTGGCCCGCCACGCCGAGACCACTTACGCTTCTCTCCCCTCAGATCGCCATCGCTTCCTGGCGCGCCAGCTCTTCCTGCGCTTGGTGCAGCCAGGACGAGAGGGTCAGGCTCCCATGCGCCGCCAGGCGCGCCAGAGTGAGTTGGCGCTCCCAGATGAGCAGGAGACTCGTCTGATGCAGGAGACGTACGAGGCCTTTGTGGCCGCGCGCTTACTGACGGTCGAGCGCCGGGCGGGGGAGGTGATGTTAGAGGTCAGTCATGAGGCTCTGCTGCAGGAATGGCCACAGCTGGTGGACTGGGTGCGTCAGGCCGGCGAAGATCTTCCTCTGCAACAGAGGGTGAGCGCTGATGTGCAGGAATGGTGGCGGCGCGGCAAGCCGCGGGACCGCCTCTACCGCGGTTCGCAGCTCAAAGATGCCTTGCGCTGGCAAGAGCGTGCCTCGCTGAGTCTCCAGGAAGCGATGTTTCTGCGCGCCAGTCGGAGAGCCAGAACACTGGCGCGGGTCAGGCTAGCGCTGGTCGTTCTTCTCATCCTGGGCCTGCTCATTCCTGCTAGCTGGCTGCTCTATCAGCAGGTAGCGCCACTGCAGGTGACCTCGCTCCAGGACGACGGACCAGGCTCGCTGCGACAGGTCATTGCTGAAGCGAAGCCTGGCCAGACCATTAGCGTGCGGCCTGGCCTGACCGGTGTTCTCTCTCTCACGCACAATCTCGATATCGGCAAGAGCCTCACCATTCGGGGGCCAGGAGCTGCCAAACTCACGATTAGCGGCCAGCCGGGCCTCGAAGCCAGCTATGCCATCCGCATTCTGGCTCGGACAAGTGTCACTTTCAGCGACCTCAGCTTCAGTGAGCGACAGCCAAGCCCAGGTGATTTCTTCCTCAATCAGGGGAATCTGACCTTGCAACGCTGCCGCATTGCTCAGATTACCATTTCCCCCGTCAGCGAGAGCAATGGGCCATCCCTGCCCGGAGGCAGTGCGATCGAGAATAGCCAGCAAGGCAATCTGACCCTGCTACAGAGCACCATAACGCATGTCCAGGCCAGCGGAGTTGAGGCCCACGCCGCAGCTATTCTCAATAATGGAGGGAAGGCCACTCTGAACGCGAGCCAGATTACGGGCAATAGCGTTAAGGATAGTGGGACCAGCAGCAACGGTGCAGCAGGAGCGGTTATCGTCAGCCTCGGAGGCAGCCTGACCCTGAACGGCAGCAACGTTTCTGACAATCAGGTCAGCAGCCAGGAAAGTGCCTTCGGCGGCGGCATTTTCGCCCTCAATAGCACCGTTCAGCTCATCAACACGCGCCTGGTTGACAACAGCATCGTGGCAGCTCAGGACGCGGCAGGCGCAGGTCTACAGGCCTCTGGAAGCAAAGTAACTCTTAAGAACACGCTGGTCAGCAACAACAAGGTGCAGGCCCATTTCGCTGTCGGGGCGGGCCTCTTCCTGCTAGGAGGGCAGCTGACCATCATGGAGAGCACGGTGAGTGGCAACCGTGCCAGTAGTCAGGATGACCGCGCTGCGGGAGGAGGCGTGTTTGCCGAAGGGACGCTGACGATCAGCAACAGTACTGTCAGCCATAACGTGGTGATCTCGACCTCCTCGGTCAAAGAGGCTGCCATTGGCGCCGGCATCGGGGTTACAGGTAGCCTGGTCATGACGGCCAGTACCGTGGCAGACAATCAGGCCCAGGCCCCAGCCAGTGATGCCGAAGGTGGAGGCCTCTTAGCGCTCTCTCTGTCTTCATCTTCGGGATCTTCGGGCGTTCAGAAGACTATGCTCACGCTGGTCAATTCCACGCTTTCGGGTAATAGTGTACAGGGGAAACGGAGAAGCTCTGGAGGCGGCTTGTTCATCAACGAGAGCGATGGCCGGCTCGACTTCTGCACTATCTATGGCAACCACGCGGCTGCCGGAGGCGGCCTGTTCATCTTACCAGGGAGTGGAGAGGGACAGGATTCACAGGTTACACTCCTGAACTCCCTGCTGGCCGCTAATACTGCTAACATGGCCCCTGACCTGTTGGGGCAGGTGACGAGCGGAGGCTATAACCTCATTCAGCGAGCCTCTGGGGCCAAATTTCTCGACCCTTCTGGACGTCACCATCTTGATCTCGTCGACACTGGCTCGACCCCACTCGACATTGATCCACTGCTGCGTGCCAACGGGGGACCCACACAGACACATGCCCTGCTGGCGGGTAGTCCTGCGATCAACCGTATTCCTGCCGCCGACTGCGATGTCGCGATCGATCAGCGCGGCCTGCGACGACCACAGCAGGGAGCCTGCGATATCGGGGCCTACGAGTATAGCCCCACAGCGCAGTGAGAGAGGGCGCGATGCGCCTTCGACTCTGCCTGCTGCCTGCCCAGGCTCCCTGCCCGGCCCGCTCCTCGGCTCGGGCCGGGACTGTCATCAGCCACAATCATGTTTGCCCTGCCCGCTTGTCTCCGCTCCTTGCGCCTGCTCGCTCCTTGCATCCCCGTTGTTCAACTGCCGGAATCGCTGACCTTGATCATTTAGTTTGAATGTAGTATAGTTGGTAAGTGAGATAATTTGAATATCGAATTAAAGGCCGGTCGCTTCCGGGTGCTGGCGCCTGGGGAGCGTTGGCACGGCGGCCAGGCGAAGGAGGAAGGGTATGAGCGGAGAGTCTGGTAGCATTGACCAGATGAGAGCCGTGACCATTTCACGTGAATATGGCAGCGGTGGGGGTGAGATTGCCAGAAGACTGGCTGAGCGCTTAGGCTGGCATCTGGTGGATCACGAAGTTGTGGTCCAGGTGGCGCGGGAGCTGGGGGTCAGCGAGGAGGAGGCTGCTGCACGTGATGAGCATGTCGAGAGCCTCCTTTCGCGCATCCTCGCCAGCATGCAGGGTATTGCGCCAGCGGTCTATCCGGCCATTTACGATGAGAGTACACCAGTAGCTCTCTTTACCAATCCCGACGAATATCGCGAAGCCGTCAATCGCGTCATCAGGGGAGCCTTTGCCGTTGGGCACGTCGTTATTGTCGGGCGCGGGGCCCAAGTTGTGCTGAGAGAGCGGCGAGATGTCCTGCATGTGCGCATTGTGGCCTCGCTGGAGAGGCGTGTACCCTATGTGATGCGCCGTGAGGGTCTGGATGAGCACGCGGCGCGCTCGCGTATCCAGAGCAAGGATCATGATCGCGAGCGCTATCTGCAGACTGAATATCGGCGGCACCCCGCCGATGCGCATCTCTATGACCTGGTGGTCAATACCGATGTGCTCGATCTGGATAGCGCCGTCGATCTGATTGTACTGGCCCTAGAACGCAAAGCGCGCCGTCTGAACGTGCCGGAACAGGAGCTTGGTCCAGGGGCGGGTCTGGCTCCCTACAGTGGACGCCCCGGCGATCTGCGCCCTCCTTATGAGCGAGCCTCGGACAGGGTCTAGAGAGGCTCTGTCAGGCGGCCAGCAAGGACGACGTGAAGCGGCACAGAGCGGCGCCAGCCCCGGGCACCAGGCAGGACCAGGAGCGGACCGGGCTGGCGCCCTTCACAGGCATTGCTCAAAGCCGTCCCCAACGCTGGCGGCCTTTTTCTCTGGTTGTTGTATTCATAAAGTGAAATGTATCGTTTGAAGAGTATGTAGAGCAGGAAGAAGGTGAGCGAGAGCGGTATGGCACGGAGTGAGACATTAGAGCAACAGGTACAGATCAGCGGAGAGCGGCCCCAGCTTGGTCCACATTACAAGTGGATTGCGCTATCGAACACCACGCTGGGCATGTTGATGGCGACCATCAACTCCAGCATCTTGCTCATTGCGCTCCCGGCGATTTTCACCGGCATCGGCATCAACCCGCTAGCGCCTGGGGAGACCAACTATTTCCTCTGGTTGCTGCTAGGCTATATGGTTGTCACGGCCACGCTCCTGGTGACCTTTGGACGGATCTCCGACATGGTCGGGCGTGTCCGTATGTACAACCTGGGGTTTGCCATCTTCACCCTGGGGAGCATCCTCCTTTTCTTAACGCCAGGCAAAGGCAACGCAGCGGCTCTGGAGCTGATCATCTTCCGCCTTATCCAGGGTGTGGGCGGTGGCTTCCTCTTTGCCAATAGCACAGCCATTCTGACCGATGCCTTCCCGCCGCATCAGCGAGGCATGGCGATGGGCATCAACCAGATTGCCTCGATCCTCGGCTCCATCATCGGCCTGATTCTAGGCGGCATCCTGGCGACCATCAACTGGCGAGTTGTCTTCCTGGTCAGTGTGCCCTTTGGCCTCTTCGGAACCGTCTGGGCCTACTGGATGCTGCGCGAGACAGCCACCATTCGGGGCCATCAGAAGATTGACTGGCTGGGCAACATTACCTTTGCGCTGGGCCTGACCATCTTACTGATTGGCATCACCTATGGCCTTGAACCGTACGGCAATCAGCCGATGGGCTGGACCAATCCTCTGGTCATTTTGGCGATTGTGGTCGGGATCATTCTATTGGTGGCCTTCGTCTTCGTCGAGCTGCACGTCAGCGATCCCATGTTCCGTCTGGACCTCTTCAAGATCCGCATGTTCACCGCGGGCAACCTGAGCAGCCTGCTAGCCAGCATTGCACGTGGTGGCCTGCAGTTCATGCTGATCATCTGGTTGCAGGGAATCTGGCTGCCACTGCACGGATACAGCTTTGAGGAGACGCCGCTTTGGGCCGGCATCTACATGCTGCCCCTCATGATTGGTTTTATCGCCTTTGGACCCTTGAGCGGCTGGCTGTCCGACCGCTTTGGGGCGCGTCTCTTCGCGACTCTGGGCATGGTCATCCAGGCCCTGGGCTTCCTCTGCTTGACTTTCCTGCCAGCCAATTTCGACTACATCTGGTTTGCGCTGATTCTGCTACTGATGGGCATTGGGCAAGGGATGTTTGCGGCCCCTAATACGACGGCCATTATGAATAGTGTACCAGCGGAGAGGCGCGGCGTGGCTTCTGGCATGCGTTCGACCTTCCAGAACTCGGCCACAGTCATGAGCATTGGCATCTTCTTTAGCGTGGTGACCATTGGCCTGGCCACGGCTCTGCCCCCAGCGCTGGCCTCGGGTCTCACCGTTGCTGGGGTCCCGGCGGCGGTGGCGGATAAGATTGCCCATCTGCCGCCTACCTCGGCCCTCTTCGCCGCTTTCCTGGGCTACAACCCGATGGCCACCCTGCTGCCGGCTGCGGTGCTGCAGCACATCGCCCCGGCGCAGCGTGCCCATCTGCTTGGGAAGGACTTCTTCCCCAATCTCATCGCCTCGCCGTTCATGGTCGGTCTGCGGGCAGTCTTCTACCTCTCGCTCGTGCTCTGCCTGCTGGCGGCAGTAGCCTCGCTGCTGCGTGGTCGGCGTTATATCCATGACGTCGAGGCCGCTACGCTGGCAAGCGAAACACAGCAGATGTCTGCTGCTCCTGCCCAAGGAGGGGCTAAGGACTAGGAAGAGTGCCGTTGGCGATTGGCAGGAGCCATGTGCGAGCGCGGGACCGGGACCGGAGGCAATCCGGCTGGCCCGCGCTCGCCTCATTTGGGCGGGGTGCTATCTACGCTGCTGGGGCCGCTCTCCTGTGCTGCAGCCTGTCTGTCCACAGGAGGCGTGGCCCTGCTGTCCGTGACTAATCCTCGTTCAAGCGCAGGGTGCGAGCCACGGTCAGGCGTGTCACCAGCGATACAATCAAGATCAGCGCGAGTAAGCAGATGAGAGCTAACGCGGCCAGCAATGCGAGCAAAGTCGGTGGAAAAATGAGCTGCACAGCGGGCACACGCTGCGAGACGTAGAGGGCGGTACCGCCGAGAGAGGAGCTGGAGCTAGTGCTCGGGGCGCCGGTGAAGATCAGTGCTGGTACCACCAACCAGACGAGTACGAGGCCGAAGACGATTCCCAGGGCAATCGCCATCACGTAGATCAGCCCTTGTTCCCAGGCCAGCGTCGTGGCGAGCTGGCGGGTACTGCTACCCAGGGCGCGGAGCACGGCAAATTGTAGGAGACGGCTGCGGGTGCTCTGCCACGAAGCTAGCAGGTTCCCGACGAGTGCGAGCAGCAGAGCGGCGATTACGCCGAGTGTCAACAGGCCCAGGAGATCAAGATAGAGCGGCTCGTAGCGTAATTCCTCTAACAAAGCGCGCCGATCATAGACCTGTGTTAGCTCTACATCGCTGTTAGTCAGCAGAAAGCGGAGATGTCGCAGATCCGCGGCATTCTCCGAGGTACGCAGCCAGACATAGTTGAGCGGGAGCAGGTCGCTGCCAGCGGCGAGAGCTGGTCCCTCGAAAATATCCGCGTAAGTCCGGTAGTCGACCAGGACACCCCCGGCAGGAATGCCGTTAGCGATATTGCCTTGGGGACTGGAAAGCACAGTAGGGATCGCCTGCACCTGGTTGACCACTACAAAGGAGGTCTCGATGGGTGGCGAGCCGGGAGTCGCGGTCACTGTCAGCGCCAGGGTTGAGCCAGTGGAGAGATGCAACGACTGGGCGGCAGCTTCATCGATGATGGCCGGTACCAGGTGATGAGCCTCGCCCCAGCTGCGGCGGGCCTGCAAGAGGGCGATCAGCGTAGGCAGCGCCGGGTCGGAGCCTTGCCGCGGCCAGAGAGCTGCCTGCGCAAAGGTTGCGCTATCAATGGCCCGCAGGGCAATGGGGAGCTGCAGAGAGCCGCCAGCGCTGGCGGTGGTGGCAAAACCAACGGAGGAAGCCAGTACCCCGGGCAGGTGTCGATAGGAGCTAGTCAGATCCCCTAGATCGTCCAGCCGACCGGTGAAAGCCAATGGCCCGCTGAAGTCGGCCCCTACCGTGTAGGTGGAGACATCCGAGGCTCGCTGCGTCTGTGAGCTGAGAAAGACTAGACTGAAGATGGCAAAGGCTGTCGCCAGGGCCAGCAGCAGGGTCATGCGCGCCGGCTGGCGCGGAGAGCGCTCTAGTTGAGCCACTGCCAGTAGAGGAGCAGCCCCGCGCCGTCTCGCTGCCAGTCTGCTGGCCAGGGCCAACATGTGTGGCAAAAGGCGTAAAAATAGCAAGATGGCGGCTAGTAGCAAGCAGACTGCACCGAGGAGTGAGAGCGGAGAGAGCAAGAGCAGGCGCAGGCGGGCATCGAGCACATTGCTGTTCACGAAATAGAGAGAGAGGCCGTAGCCAGCCAGCATCAGGAGCAAGAAAACGATATCGAGATGCAGGCGGCGCCAGAGCGGACGATGGCTTGCTCGCGTCATTTCACGACGCAGGCTGACGACATTCGAGCGGAGCGGGCGCCAGAGTCCGGTGAGCAAAGCCCCCAGAGCGGCAAGAGCAGTCAGTCCTGCGGGCCAGCCCAGGGACGACAGGAGAGAATGCCAATCCTGGGACAGCAGACTCAAGACGCTCGGGCTAGTGACTGGTAAGAGACGAGCAGCCAACCACTGCACCAGCAACCCGGCTCCACCCAGGCCCAACAGCAGGGCGAGCGCGCCCAGCAGCAGGCCCTGGCAGGCAAAAAGGCCAAAGATCTGGCTGCGGCTCAAACCGCGGCTGCGCAGCACAGCGATCGCCTCGCTCTGGCGGTCGACCAGCAAATCGGCTATTACGCTCACGAAGAAGAGCAACAGCGCCACGATGAGCACCAGGATGGCAGTGATTGGTATGCTTACCAAGGCAATACTATTCTGATATTGTGAGAGAGTATCAGAAGGCAGGGAGACCGTTGTGCCTGTCACAAATGGCTCCTGCGTCAGGGCAGCCGGGCTATCCTCAGCGCTGCGGTTGGCCACGTCGAGCTGCAGACTATGCGCACCGGTGGTAAGGGCCGAGAGCTGATCGATCGTAATGCGTGTTGGCTGCAGCTCATAGAGCCAGTAGAGCACTGGTTGAGTCGTAAGAGGAGCGGGATTCTGCTCGCCTTGCAGTTGTTGATAGAAGCTATCGAGCACCGTCACCAGGGTAGTGGTATCGGCCAACGCCGTATAGTCCGCCCCTTCTCCATTGAGGCCCACCCCCTGATGATCAGCGCTCAGGAACGTCTCCTGATGCCAGAACGGATCTTCGTCCAGGCTGGTCCCGTGGTACTGGTTGGCGAAAATCCCCGTGACGTGGAGCGTCAGCGTGCGAATGCGGCGCCAACTGGAAGGAACCTTACCGGTCAAGCCTGGGAAATCGTAGACCAGCTGAATAGCCAGAGTTTCACCGACGTGGACCTGCCAGCGCTGGGCCTCCTGCTGGCTGAGGGCGATGGCCAGGCTGGCCCCTGTGGCGGTCACCTGACGCCGTGCCTGATCCGCAGTCAGTGCTGGGGGCAAGCTGCCCGAGACGACGGTCAGGTGCTGAGCGGCCTGGCTGATAGGCTGTGTAAAAAGGGCCAGGTCATCAACGGCGGGATTCAAGCGCTGACCATCGCGTGCCACCACCTTCTGCCAGGGAACATCGAGCGAGAGGTGCAACGGTCCGACGTAAGGGCCAAGATACTGATGGACATCCTGATCGATAGCGTCGGTGATAGGGCTAAGCACAGCAGCATTGATCTGCTGTGTTGTCGCCTGTACGAACACCGCGCGATTTTGGGGGCTGGCCAGCAAGACTGCCCGCAAGCTCGCCGTCATAGCCAGCGTCGAATAGAGCGGTCCTGAAGCAGCGAGGATGACTGCGGCCAGCATGCCAAGCCCGGCAACCAGCAACAGGCCGCGGCTACTCCGTGTACGCCACCAGGCCAGGCGTAAGACGGAAAAGACAGGGGCTGGCCTGCCGCGCCGTGGTGGGGCTGGTGGCTGAGATGAGGGTCTCTGTACTGGCGAGCTGCGCTCGGTGGTGGCCATCGACTTCTACCTCCTCTCCTAGAGCTGCCAACCTGGCTCACGTAGGACTCCATCTGAGATCTCAAGCACGCGGTCGGCCAGCATCACGGCCTCGGGATCATGGGTAGCCATCAGCAGGCCGATCCCTCGCTCATGGGCCACCTCCCGCAGCAACTGCATCATCGCGCGGGCCGTGGTCGTATCCAGGTTGCCCGTCGGCTCATCGGCCACAAGCAAGCGCGGCTCATGTACCAAAGCTCGGGCCAGGGCCACCCGCTGCTGTTCGCCGCCGGACAGCTCAAGACCGCGATGGCGCAGACGGTGAGCCAGCCCCACGCGCTCCAGGGCTGCCTGTGCCCGCTGGCGGCGCTCCTTCGACTCCATATGCACCAGGCGCAATGGCACCTCGACATTCTCCTGAGCTGTCAACGATGGGAAGAGATGCGCGTTTTGGAAGACCATGCCGATGGCCTCCCGACGCAGACGAGCACGGGCCTGCTCGTTCAGGTGGCGCAAGCGCTGCCCGAGCAAGATCACCTCACCTTCGGTGGGATCGTCAAGACCGACCAAAATATTAAGCAGGGTGGTCTTGCCCGAGCCGGAGCGTCCACGCAGGATCACAAACTCTCCTGGCTCGATGCGCAGCGTCACGCCGCGCAGGGCCTGCACCACACTCTGACCGCTACGAAACTCCCGCCTGACGTTGTATGCCTCAACCACCGCCGGCACCGGCGACTGAAAAGCTCGACTGCCCCGGAGGGGACGCTGATCAAAGTCAAGCTGCTCTTCCATTACGGCTGCTCCTCCCTCGGCTCGAAGCTGCTCGCACCTACTGCTGGTCCTCCATTGAGCAGGCTACCGACGGGCCAGAGTTCTACATGGTCGTTAGCAATCACAATCTCAGCGCGTCCATGAAAAGGAATCCGCTCCAGGGCCTCCTTGGGAAGCTGAAGCCGTCCCACACGGTCAATCAGCACCGACTCGCGGTGGGTCTTGCTGGGCAAGGCGATCACCGCGCTGGCCGCGGACACATGAGAGGGAATGCTCGGCAGCGGTGTCTCACGGCGCACGGTCTCTGTGCTCGTACGTCCATCGCGAATAGCAATCACCCGGTCCACATTGGCGGCCAGAGCCGGATCATGGGTCACCAGGACGATAGTCAGGCCCAGCTCCTGGTTGAGGCGGCGCAACAGCTGGAGGATCTCGCCCGCCGTCTGCGAGTCCAGCTCTCCCGTCGGCTCATCGGCCAGCAAGACCTGGGGCCGATTGGCCAGAGCCACGGCAATAGCTACGCGCTGCTGCTCTCCACCTGAGATCTGGGCTGGCAGGCGCCGGGCAGCCGCTTCCAGACCGATCAGGTGTAGCAGCTCACGTGCCCGCTGAAGACGCTCGCGGCGCGCGACCCCACTTAAGAGCTGCGGCAGCTCGATATTCTCCTGCAGGCTCAGCTCTGGCAGCAGATTGCGCCCGCTCTGTTGCCAGACATGACCAACCACAAAGCGTCGATAGAAGAGGCGCTGTCGCTCGCTCAGGCGTGCCAGATCGTAGCCGGCCACCAGACAGCGCCCGGCACTGGGACTGTCGAGGCCACCCAGGATATTGAGCAAGGTCGTCTTGCCTGAGCCGGAAACGCCGACCAGAGCCAGCATCTCGCCGGGCTGGACCTCCAGATCCAGCCCCTGTAAGGCCACTACCTCCAGATCAGCCACCTTATAAATCTTGACCAGATTGTCACAGACAATGACCGCTGACGTCATAGAGACTCCTTAACATTGCAGCCTACCTATCTAATCCTCGCTGACTCGCAGCACATAACTCACAGCAGGGCGCGAGACTGTGCGCATCATCATTCCCAAAGCGAGGATGAAGAGTCCCAGCAGGAGGGCGGGAATGGTAGGGAGCCAGGCAGGGATCGCGAGTTGCACAGGCGGCATACTCTGCGCCACATAGAAAGCCCCCGAGGAAGCCGCTGCCGGTGCATTGCCGCTGGTAGCAGTAAAAACCAGGGTCGGCACGCTCAGCCAGGAGAACAAGGCTCCCAGGCCGATGCCGAGAGTCAGAGCGAACACATAGATCAAGAGCTGCTCCCAGGCCAGCGTCGCGGCGAGCTGCCCAGGACTGCTGCCCAAGGCCCGCAGCACGGCAAATGCCGTCAGACGACGGCGCACGCTCAACCAGGAAGCCGTCAGGCTTCCGAAGAGAGCCAGCAGCAGTGCACTGGTGGCCCCGATTGTCAATACTCCGATCAGATCCAGATAGAGCGGAGCGCGCAGCAGCCCGGCGCGTAGCGAGCGCCGATCAAGCAGCGGCGAAAGCGCCAGCGCCCCTTTGCTGAGTTGCTGGCGCAGCGCAGCCAACTGGCTGCCATCGTCCACCGTTCTCAGCCAGGCGTAATTGAGCGGGGCCGCCTGGGCGACGAAGGCTTGCTGAAGCTGGCTCTGCAAGACCGAGACATAGGTCCTATAGTCGATGAGTACGCCACCTGCCGGGATATCGTCGCTTGACGAGCCGCTCGGCAGAGATGAGGAGACAATGGTCGGAATAGCATCAACCGTCGCTACATCCTGAAAAGCGAGTGAGATCTGACCGTCGCTGCTATTCAGCGTAAAGGTCTGATCGGGCTGGATCTGCAAGGACCGAGCGGCGTTGACATCGACAATAGCGGGTATTACATGGGCGACTATCGCCCTCTTTCGGGCTGCGACCAGCGCTTGCATCAGCGTGGGCAGAGGTACGGCGGAGTCCGCCCGCGTCCACCGGGCTGTACGGGTGAATGTCTCAGCATCAACCGCCCGTAGGGCAATTGAAAGATTCTGAGTGCCGCCCCCCGAGAGTGTCGTTGCGTGACCGAGCGAAGCCGAGAGCACACCCGGCAGTCGGCGATAGGCCGCTGTCAGCGTTGCCAGTTCGTTCGGCGCATGAGGCTGCAAGAATGCACCGCTGAAATCGGCACCTACCTGAAAAGCGCTGCTATCGTCGCTACGCTGAACCTGCGAAGCCAGCAGCACCTGGGTAAAAAGCAGGCAGGCGGTTGCCAGAGCCAGCAACAGCGTCATACGCAGCGACTGGCGTGGAGCGCGCGCCATTTGGGCCAGGGCCAGCAGCGGAGCCAGGCCACGGCGGCCTGCTGCCAGATGGGCTGCGGCAGTCAGCATCAATGGCAAAAGACGTAGGAGCAGCAGCAGACCAGCGATGATCAACAAGACTGCTCCCAGTAGCGTAAGTGGAGCCAGCAAGATCAGGCGAGTATGGGCATCGAGCACATTCGAATGCGTCAAATAGAAAGCCATTCCATAGCCGGGCAACATCAGCAGCGCGGCCACCACATCGAGATGGAGGCGCTGCCAGAGCGGGGCCTGGCTTGTGCGAGCGGCCTCGCGGCGGAGGGCCAGCACATCGGAGCGCGTCGCACGTCCGATCGTGAAAGCCATCGTTAGCAGGCCCACCAGGGTGGCAGCCAGCGCATAGCCGCCGAGCGAAAACAGGGTCTGCACTGGCTGGCTGATCAGCAGCTGCTGCGTGAGTTGCCCGCTGTCTGGCAGGGACACATGGGCCAGGCTGAGCACCAGGGCGATGGCCAGGAGCGGACCGCCAACCAGGGCCAGCATTGCCAGCAGCAGGGCCTGAAGAAAGAACATGCCAGCAACCTGCAGGCGGCTGGCGCCCCGGCTGCGCAAGATAGCCACCGCCTCACTTTGACGATCGATCAGCAGATCGGTCATGATCGCGATAAAAAAGAGCACCAGGGCCATCACCAGCGTCACCAGAGAGAACAGAGGGATCGTGGCCGTGTTCATCTGATCGTAAAACTCCTGCAAGGCGTCGCTGGGCAGATTCACCTGCAGGTGCTCTATCAGAGGCGGAGTATTCAGCCCTGGGTTGTTGACAACCTCGCTTTCAACCTGATCGATATTGGCAAACAGCAGATGGAGATCGCTAATACTGGCCTTCTGAGGATCGATGCGGTAGAGCCAGGAAAGCGTGAAAGGTTCCTCCAAAACAAGACCATGCGTTTGCTGTCCAAAGCGGTCGAAGAGAGCCAGCAGACTCTCGGTGGTCGTCAGGAACGTCGATTGTAGGCCCAACTGCTGGCCGTCGCTCACTCCACGAGGGGAAGCCGTGAAGGTGGCACCCTGCCAGAACGACGGGTCGGTGTGGGGTGAGAAGATTCCCACCACACGCAGTGTCACATTGTAGACGATGCGCTGAGTAGGAATCTCCACATAAGCAAACTGCACCGTAAAGGTCGAACCGGGGCGAGCCTTCAGCTGGCTGGCTTCCTGTGAAGAGAGAGCGATCTCCAAGATATCCGCCGTGGGGGCGGGCAGCGTCGCCTGGGGAAAGCGGCCTGTCAGCAAGGAAGCATGAGTGGCCAGGCTGGCCGCTGGTTCTGCCACCAGCTGAACCTCGCTGCCGCTCACGATCTGGGTCTGTGTGTCTAGAAGCGGAACGGGGGGGGTAACAATGGAGAGATTAGCGGTGCTCAAATAACTGCCAAGTAGGCGCTGGAACTCCTGATCAAGCAGAGCAGAAGCATGGCTGAGTCCAGAGACAGAGAGTTGTTCAGCACTGCTCTGTACGAGGATATCGGCGCTTTGGGGCTGAGAGTGGAAAGCTTCCTGCAAGCCGAGGGAGAGCGTCAGGGCGGAGTAGAGAGGTACAGTGCAGATAATCATGACTGCTGCCAGCAGACCCAGCGCTGTCAGCGAAAGCAGGCCCCAGGTGCGACGCAGGCGCCAGAAAGCCAGCCTGACAAGCGAGCGCGAAGCGGTTTCGCCGCCGTTGCCGACAGTGGGAGCTGGGCCAGCGGGACGAAGAGCGGGTAGAAAGCGAGCCATCTTCTTGCCTTCCCGATGCGATGCTAGACAGCAGGCGATCCACCTTTAGCCGGGCCGTGAGCAGCGCCTTCCCTCCCTGGAGACGGGAGACAGGCGAGCGTGTCCAGGCACCCTCTGTTAACAAGGAAAGGAGCAAGAGGTAGTGAGAGCAATAGGCCGTCCCGGAGACATGTGGATACCCTGCCGTCCCTCTATAGAAGAAAACGAATAAATGAGCTGAAAGTCGCAAGTATCTGCCTCTGAGGGGAGAATGTGGGTAGCGAAGTGGAGCGAATGCCTGCGAGGCAGGAGATGCTGTTGAAGTCTGCCGGCTCCGTCCCAGCGCGCAGAAGGGCTGGTGAGTGCCAACAACCTATACAAGTTTTTTTGCCAATGGATAAGCAACCGTTAGGTCAAAAACGCCGGCGCAGCTCGCTGCAGCCCGGTCCATGCTGTTGTCTGGCGTCTGGAGAAGCCGGGCGAACAGTGCCAGATCCACGGCTCAATGGGTTGCTTTGTCCCGGTCAAGTTTGATAAACTAACGACCGGTAGGGGCATCAACGTTGCTGTGCGGACGCTCAAAGACGGATACGCACACGCGCGTATGCCGAGCGCCGGGCTTGCCTGAGCGCCTTGCTTCTCTTTATTCATTGTGCTTGTTGGGCATATTTATCGGGCTATGCCACTGATTTTTCTTAGTCTCCGCTCAGGAGCCTGTGCGGGTAGGCATGCGGCGGGAGGACAAAGCCGTTGCCAACGTGCCCTAAAAGGAGAACACTCTATGACAATGATGATGAGCCGGAAGGCCCTGGAAGAATATGGGCTGATGAACCTGGGCAAGATCCACTGGAATCTTGCCCCGGCCATCCTGGTTGAGCATGCTCTGGCACGCGGGGAGGGAGTGCTGGCCTCAAACGGCGCGCTTGCTACCAAGACCGCCCCACATACGGGGCGCTCTCCCAAGGATAAATACATTGTCTCGAATGAGGAGTCGGCGTCACGCATCTGGTGGGGTGAGAATAATCACCCGATGGCGCCGGAGCATTTCGAAATGGTGCGTCGCAGCCTGGCCGCCTATCTGCAGGGGCGCGACGTCTATGTGCTGGATGCCGCTGCCGGGGCTGATCCGGCTTACCGCATACCGCTGCAGGTCATTACGGAACTGGCCTGGCATAATTTGTTCGCGCGTCAGCTCTTCCTGCGTGTGAAGGATGAGGATCTGGCCAGCGAGCGCCCGGGCTTCACGATTCTCTGCGTGCCCAATTTCCATACTGACCCTCGGACCCACGGCACGCGCTCAGAGACGGCCATCATTATCGACTTTGAGGAACGCCTGATCTTGATCGCTGGGACCCACTACGCCGGCGAAATGAAAAAAGCGGTCTTCACGGTCCTCAATTTTATGCTGCCGTCCCAGGGAGTTCTGCCGATGCACTGCTCGGCCAATGTGGGGGAGAAAGGCGATGTCGCGCTCTTTTTCGGCCTCTCGGGTACCGGTAAGACGAGCCTATCGGCTGATCCAACACGTCGCCTGATTGGCGACGATGAACATGGTTGGGGCGATACGGGGATCTTTAACTTCGAGGGCGGCTGCTATGCGAAGTGTATCAATCTCTCACGCGAGCATGAGCCGCAGATCTGGAACGCCATGCGTTTCGGTGCCATCTATGAGAATGTCGTCCTCGATGAGAAGACGCGCGAGCCGCGCTATGAGGATGC
Organism: Thermogemmatispora sp.; assembly: GCF_019683635.1. Taxonomy (GTDB): domain Bacteria; phylum Chloroflexota; class Ktedonobacteria; order Ktedonobacterales; family Ktedonobacteraceae; genus Thermogemmatispora. The sequence goes on from NZ_JADGIA010000003.1 coordinate 43,912, forward strand.
CTCGATTACCGAGAATACACGCGCGGCCTACCCGGTCGATTTTATCGACAACGTAGTCCTGGAGGGTCGTGCCGGTCATCCCCAGGCGATCATCTTCCTCTCGGCGGATTCCTTCGGGGTACTGCCTCCGATCTCACGGCTGACGACAGAGCAGGCGATGTACTATTTCCTCTCCGGCTACACCAGTAAGCTGGCGGGGACGGAGTCAGGAGTGACGACGCCGCAGGCGACATTCAGCCCGTGCTTTGGGGCGCCTTTCCTGCCGTTGCGTCCCGGAGAATACGCCAATCTACTGCGTGAACGCATTGTTGCCCACAAGGTGCGCTGCTACCTGGTTAATACGGGCTGGACCGGTGGTCCCTATGGGGTGGGGCGACGCATCAACATCAACTATACGCGGGCGATGGTGCGAGCGGCGATCAGCGGCGAGCTGGAGGGTGTGGAGACGGTCACAGACCCCGTCTTCGGGCTGCATGTGCCCGTGGCCTGCCCCGGCGTGCCCGCGGAGCTGCTCAATCCTCGCGCTACCTGGCCTGATCCTGAAGCCTACGATCGCCAGGCAGTGGAGCTGGCGGCGCGCTTCAAGGAGAATTTCAAGCAGTTTACGCTGCCAGGTGAGGAAGTACGCTCCGCCGGGCCGCGCTGAGCCGCTCTCTGCGGCCTGGTCGGGTCGGCCAGGCAGAGACTGGAGGGCTGCACTTCGCTCTCGCGGGTGCAGCTCTCTTTTGCATTGGCGGTCTTAGTCCGTATTGGAGGCTGAGCTTCCCCTGCTAGTGATCGTGCTCTGGCTCCTGCTGCTGTCCTTTGCGCTCCTGCAAAGCGCGCACATAGGCGATGAAGCGCCGCCCTCGCTCGAATTCGTTCTGGAACATGCCAAAGCTGGTGAAGCCAGGCGAGAACAGCACGACGTCGCCTGGCTGGGCCAAAGCCACAGCGGCATCGAGGGCCTCCTCAAAGCGGTCGAAGATCCCCCGGACCGGGTCAGGGCGTCCCTGCCTGGCAGCTTCAGCGCGCAGGGCGGGCAGCAGCTCCTCCGTGCCGCTGCCCTGGAGCAGGAGCACAGCGCGGCAGCGAGCCACAATCTGGGCTGGCCAGTCTTCCAGCGGCAGGTGTTTGCTGTTGCCACCGGCGATCAGGATCAGTGGCTCATTGAAGGCCAGCAGGGCCATGCGCCCGGCGATCGGCGTGGTGCTGGTTGTATCGTTGATATAGCGCACGCCATCGATGGTGGCCACCTCCTGCAGGCGGTGTTCGACGCCGCGGAACTGGCGCACGGTGCTGGCGATGATCTCGTCGGGAATCTCTAGCAGGCGGGCGACAGTAGTGGCCAGGAGCACGTTTTCCAGATTGTGACGGCCAGGCAGAGGAGTGTCGCGGAAGGTAAAAGGCTGCAGCGCGTTGGAGCCACGGGGAAAGCTGCCACCGCGTTCAAGGCTGGCGAACCAGGTGCGGCCCGGGGCCTCCTCGCCGAAGCGGCGTGTCCAGGGATTATCGTAGTTGAAGACGGCCAGGTCTTCGGGCCGCTGATGGCGGAAAATATTGGCTTTGGCTGCGCCGTATTCTTCCATGCTGGCGTAGGTGTCGAGGTGATCGGGGTAGAGATTGGTCATGACGGCCACAGCAGGGCTGATGTGGTGTTGCTCGAAGCCCTCCAGTTGCCAGCTTGACATCTCCAGGACCACCAGGGTTTCGGGCGTGACCTGGGGCAGCAGCGAGAGCGTTTCAACGCCAGCAACGTTGCCGCCAATGACCACAGGCTTGCCGGCGGCGCGCAGGATCTCGTAGATGAGCGTGGTGGTAGTGGTCTTGCCACGTGTGCCAGTGACGCCGATAGTGCGTCCCGGACAGGCAAGCATAAAGAGCGCCAGCTCCATCTCGATCTGAGCGCCGTGAGCGCGGGCGATCTGCAGGTAGGGTGAATTGCGTGGAATGCCCGGGTTGCGGATAACGATTTCGGCCCAGCGAAAGTCTTCTTCACGGTGTGCGCCGAGGATGAACTCAATGGGAAGGCCCGCCAGCGCGCGAATGCTGGGGGCCAGCACGTCCGCCGGCTTCTTATCGGTCACGCGCACAATGGCGCCCTGCTCAGCAGCATAGCGGGCTGCAGCGATGCCTGAGCCCTGCAAGCCCAGCCCCATGACCAAAACACGTTTCCCGCGTAGCTCCATCCGTCAACAGCTCCTCTTCTCCGCTCCCCCAAAGAGGGAAGTCTCATCAGCAGTATACAGGAGGTTGTATAGCAGCCTGGGAGCGAAGCTGTCAAGCCCCTGCCCGGGAGCGGAAACGCGGCTGCCTGCCGGCCTGGTCGTCAACCATGTGAACCGCGCGTCTGCCAGCCAGGCCAGGCGCCTATGTGCCGGATGAAGCGCTGTCCTCCGCCTCTGCTTGGCTAGCGGGACGACGCGGCACAAGGTGGATATCGATGTCGCTGCTCAGGCGGAGCAGGCGATTGACCAATGAGCCGCGCAGCAGCTCCTCCCAGCGGCGGCGTGTTGGGAGGCCCAGGACGATCAGGGTGACGCGGCGCTCGCGGGCGATGGTAGCGAGCGCCTGGGCGATGTCGTGGCTGCGCACATGGAGCACCTCGGCCCCCAGGTCCTCAGCGAGCAAGGCATGTTCTTCAAGACGGCGCCGCGCAACCTCTTCCTCAGCGCGCAAGCGACGGCCATATTTGAGCAGGCGCACCAGGCGTGCCGTCATGGCGGAGAAGCCGGTTGGCTCAACAGAGACAGCGATCAGCTGAGCCTGGAGGCTGTGCGCCAGGCGCCAGGCATCGCGGATCACCTGGCGGCTGTGAGGACGGTGATCAAAGCCGACAAGGACGCGCTCGCAGGCCGGCCAGAGCTTGTTGATCCTATGCGAAGCCATGTATTGCTGCAGCTGAGCCTCGGTCTTCTCTGCGGTGCGCCGGAGCGCCAGTTCGCGCAGAGCCGTCAGGTTCCCCTCGCGGAAGAAGTTGCTGAGGGCAGCATCGATGCGTTCGCGGGGGTAGATGTTGCCGTGCTTCATGCGCTGGCGCAGGGCATGGGGCGAGATATCGATCAGCTCAACCTCGTCGGCCTGATCGAGAATCCAGTCAGGCAGCGTCTCGCGCACCTGCACGCCTGTAATGTTGGCCACAATATCGTTGAGGCTTTCCAGGTGCTGGATGTTGAGGGTGGTCACCACATCGATGCCGGCCTCCAGCAGCTCCAGCACGTCCTGATAGCGCTTTTCGTGCCTGGAGCCGGGGACATTGGTATGGGCCAGCTCATCGACCAGCACCACCTGGGGACGTCGCGCCAGGATGGCCTGCAGATCCATCTCTTCAAGGGTCAGGCCGCGGTAGGCGATCTTCTTGCGAGGGATGACCTCCAGATCGCCGATCTGCTCGGCGGTACGTGGGCGCCCGTGGGTCTCGACGTAGCCGATGACCACATCAGTTCCGCGACTCTTGCGCCGGTGGCCCTCGTTGAGCATCGCATAGGTTTTGCCCGCTCCCGGGGCGGCGGCCAGGTAGATGCGCAGGCGCCCGCGGCGGCCCGAAGAAGGCCGTGGGGGGTGCGCCGCCGTTGCCGGGGTTGGGCCTGTTGCTGGTCTGTGGTCGCTGCCAGCCGTAGCGGCCCCCTGTTGGGGTTGCTGCTGCCCGGCCAGATCCTCATCGCGCAGGCCGTAGCGCTGCAGCAGTTCCTCGGGAGAGGGGCGCCTATCGCTGGAATCACGGCTTGCTCTCTGCTCGCTCATCGTTGGCAGGCTCCTCCCTGCTGTGCTGTGGGCTTCTCCAGCTGATCCATCCCCTCTGTCACTCGGCCAGCCTTAGTGTTTGAGGGCATCGAGCGCCAGGTTCAGATCGAGTACATTGACATGAGGCTCGCCGAAGATGCCCAGAAAGCGCCCCTGAACATGACTCAGTACAAGCTGGCGCACTGTCTCCTGACTTAGCCCGCGCGCCTTGGCCACACGCGGCACCTGGTAGAGCGCGGCAGCTATCGAAATGTCGGGGTCCAGGCCAGAGCCGGAGGCCGTCACCAGATCGGCGGGCACCGGCCCCGGTGGAGCATCTGGATTCTCACGTTTCAGCTCAGCAATACGCTGCTGCACTGTCTGCACCAGGACCTTGTTGGTGGGCCCGAGATTGGAGGCGCCGGAATTCTCTGCATTGTAGGGCTGGAGGTGGCTGCCGTCGTCGCTCAGCGTGGCCGAGGGCCGTCCGTGGAAGTACTTGGGCGAGGTCCAATACTGCCCGATCAGCTCTGAACCGACCAGCCGGCCATCGGCATAGCGCAGGCTGCCGTTGGCCTGGTAGGGAAAGAGCAGCTGCGCCAGAGCGGTGACCACCCCTGGATAGAGTAGCCCCAGCAGAATAGTCAGGAGCAGCGTTAGCATCAGCGCCGGGCGGAGATACTCACGCAAGAGAGACTTCAATGATAGATGCAGATGCATGGTGCTTATCCCCTTGAACAAGACGGTTTAGAGCGTTAAGTGCAACAGCGAAAGCAGCAGATCGATGAGCTTAATGCCCACGAAGGGGGCCACGATGCCGCCCAGGCCGTAGATCAGCAGGTTGCGCCGCAGCAGTGGCCCGGCACCGATCGGGCGGTATTTCACCCCGCGCAGGGCCAACGGGATCAGCGCGATAATGATCAGAGCGTTAAAGATGACCGCCGAGAGCACCGCGCTGTGTGGGGTAGCCAGGCCCATAATATTGAGGGCATTCAGCTGCGGATAGGTGGCCGAGAAGGCCGCCGGGATAATGGCGAAGTACTTCGCCACATCGTTGGCGATGCTGAAGGTTGTCAGCGCACCGCGCGTGATCAGCAGCTGCTTGCCGATCTCCACGATCTCGATCAGCTTCGTCGGATTCGAGTCCAGATCGATCATATTGGCGGCCTCTTTGGCGGCCTGAGTCCCGCTATTCATGGCGACGCCGACATCGGCCTGCGCCAGCGCGGGGGCATCGTTGGTCCCGTCGCCGGTCATAGCGACCATGCGTCCGCCGGCCTGCTGCTCGCGGATCAGCTTCAGCTTGGTCTCCGGCGTAGCCTGAGCCAGGAAGTCATCGACGCCGGCCTCGCGAGCGATCGCAGCCGCAGTCAGGGGGTTGTCGCCTGTGATCATAATTGTACGAATGCCCATGCGGCGCAGCTGCTCGAAGCGCTCACGCATGCCGCCCTTGACAATGTCCTTCAGCTCGATCACGCCCAGTACGCGGGCCTGTTCCTGGTGATCCTGGCCGGTGTGCCAGGTCTCAGCGACCACCAGAGGCGTGCTTCCGGCGCGGGCGATCTCATCGACTGTGCGCTGCAGCAGCTCACCATGTGTATCATCGCCTCCGTGTTCACGCGCATAGGCTATAATCGCCTCAGCAGCCCCTTTGCGAATGGTGCGCACAGGAGGAGTCGCCTCCTCTTCGTCCTTGATGCTGGCAGCCTGCCCGTCGGCATCAGCCAGCACGTCAAGGCCGCTCATGCGCGTCATAGCTGAGAAAGGCACGAAGCGACTGGCCTGCTTCTGGAGACTGGTCTCCTCGCCGATTCCGAAACGCTCGCGGGCCAGCGCCACAATCGAGCGACCCTCGGGCGTCTCGTCGGCCAGACTGGCCAGCAGAGCTGCTCGGGCCAGAGCCTGCTCGTCGATGCCGGGCAGGGGGAGAAAGCGTGTTGCCTGGCGATTGCCCAGGGTAATAGTTCCCGTCTTATCGAGCAGCAACACATCGACATCGCCGGCGGCCTCTACAGCGCGTCCGCTCATGGCCAGCACATTGCGCTGTACCAGGCGATCCATGCCCGCGATACCGATGGCGGAGAGCAGGCCGCCGATTGTCGTCGGGATTAAACAAACCAGCAGGGCGATGAGGGTTGCAATCGAGACCGGGCTTCCCGAGTAAATGGCGAATGGCTCCAGCGAGACCACGACCAGCAGAAAGATGATGGTCAGGCTGGCCAGCAGAATATTGAGGGCGATCTCATTCGGGGTCTTCTGGCGCTGCGCTCCCTCGACCAGGGCGATCATGCGATCGAGAAAGGTTTCGCCGGGATTGGCGCCGATGCGCACGATAATCCAATCTGAGAGCACGCGTGTCCCGCCGGTCACAGCGCTACGGTCGCCGCCGCTCTCGCGGATGACCGGGGCCGACTCGCCAGTGATGGCCGATTCGTCGACCGCCGCCACCCCCTCGATCACCTCGCCATCGCCAGGAATGACATCGCCAGCCTCTACCAGCACATAATCGCCTTTGCGCAGGGCGGGTGCGGGCACCTCCTCCCAGGGAGCCGAGCGCTCGGGACGGCGCAGGCGCTTGGCCATTGTGGTCGTACGCGCGCGGCGCAGTGTCTCAGCCTGAGCCTTGCCGCGTCCCTCAGCCATTGCCTCTGCGAAGTTGGCGAAGAGCACCGTAAACCAGAGCCAGAGACTGACGGCCAGCACAAAGAGCGTCTCGTTATGTAAACGCTCAGCAGGGAAGGTCGGCCCGGGGGCGGTCAGTAGCAGGCGCACGAACTCGATAGTCGTGATCACGCTACCGACCTCCACCACGAACATCACCGGATTCTTGATCTGCCAGCGTGGATCAAGCTTACGGAATGCATCCAGTAAGGCATGGCGCACGATCTGCGGATTGAAAGACGAGACGGCTCCTTTGCGCCGTGTCTTCCACGGTCGCACTTCCAGTGTGTGGCTACTCATTCTTTAAAAGGTCCTTCCTGCCAGCATCAGCAAGTGTTCAACAATTGGCCCGAGGGCGTAAGCCGGGAAGTAGGTCAAAGCTCCCACGATCAGGATAACTCCCACCAGAAGCGAGACGAAGAGCGGCCCTGTCGTCGGGAAGGTGCCTGGTCCGGCGGGGACCACGCGCTTACTGACGAGCGAGCCGCCAAAGGCCAGGATGGGGGTCAGGAAGGCGAAGCGCCCGATCAGCATGGCAAAGGCCCCGGTCCAGTTGTAGAAAGGCGTATTGCCAGCCAGGCCGGCGAAGGCTGAACCGTTGTTGCCGTTTGAGGAGGTATACAGATAGAGAATCTCCGAAAGGCCGTGCGGGCCGGTGTTTGTCGTCAACGCAGCCAGGCCCTGGGGCAAGACGCTGGCCACGGCGGCAAAGCCCAGGATCGTGGCCGGGCTAATCAGCAGTGCCAGAGCGGCCATCATGACCTCTTTACGCTCGATCTTCTTCCCGAGGTACTCTGGCGTGCGCCCCACCATCAGCCCGGCGATAAAGACCGTCAGGATGGCGAACATCAGCATGCCGTAGAGGCCCGAACCGACACCGCCGAAGATCACCTCACCCAGGGCTATATTGGCCAGAGGTACCAGACCGCCAAGCGGTGTATAGCTATCGAGGAAGCTATTGACAGCCCCACAGGAAGTAGCGGTTGTCGTCACCGTAAAGAGCACAGAGTCAGTGATGCCGAAGCGCACCTCCTTCCCCTCCATGTTGCCGCCGGGCTGCAGGGCGGAAGCCTGCTGGTTGACCCCAAGATGCGCGAGTAAAGGATTCCCGCCTTGCTCGGCGGGCAGGGCCACAGCCAGGCCGAGGACAAAGAGGATGGCAGCGGCGGCCCACAAAGCCCAGCCCTGACGGGTATTGCCGACCATGCGTCCGAACATGTAGAACATGCCGGCACCGATGCTGATGATCGCCAGCATCTCGATCAGATTCGTCAGGGCGGTCGGGTTCTCATAGGGGTGGGCTGAGTTGGCGTTGAAGAAGCCGCCGCCATTGGTCCCCAGCTCTTTGATGATCTCTTGGGAGGCCACTGGTCCCTGAGCGATGACCTGCAGCCCTCCGTCGAGGGTATGGACGACCGTGTAAGAATTGAAATTCTGAACCACGCCCTGTGAAACCAGCATCAGGGCCCCGACCAGGCAGATGGGCAGCAGGATATAGAGCGTGGCGCGCGTCAGGTCAACCCAGAAATTGCCAAGGTGCTCGGCGCTGCGGCGCGCCAGACCGCGCACTAAAGCCACGGCCAGGGCCATACCGGTGGCCGCCGAGATAAAGTTATGATAAGCCAGACCGGCCATCTGGGTCAGGTAGCTCATGGTCTGCTCACCAGCGTAGTTCTGCCAGTTCGTGTTCGTCGTAAAGCTGGCGGCTGTATTAAACGCCAGCTGTGGCTCAACTGGCCCCAGATGCTGCGGATTGAGCGGCAGCCATTGCTGTGTCCGCTCCAGCCCGTAGAGCAAGAGCATGCCAGCCAGATTAAAAACCAGCATGGCGATCACGTAGCCGGTCCAGCGTTGTTCCCGTGCGGGATCAATACCGCAAGCGCGGTAGAGGAAGCGCTCTAGCGGAGCGAAGACCGGCGACAGCCAGGTGCGCTCGCCGTTGAAAACTCTGGTCATATAGAGACCGAGCGGCTTCGTCAGCGCTAAAACTAGCGCTAAGAAGAGCACGATCTGTACAAGGCTATTGAACGTAATGAACATTGCGAAAGGCCATCCTCTATAGATGAGTGAGAGGTTTAGAAGCGTTCTGGCTTCAGCAGTGCGATGAACAGGTAGATGAGCAGCAGCAGCGCGCTCAAACCAGTCAGCAAGTACTCTAGTGGTGTATTCATCGAAGTGCTCCTCTGTACGTCAACATGGCCTGCTCACAAGCGCTCGCAGGCCAGCGTGAAACCGACGAAGATCAAGAATGTGAGCAAGGTCACCAGCACAATCAGCGTATCAAGCATAGAGCCACTCCTCAGAAGCTGGCCTCTCTGTATCCGGTAGAGCGGAGAGAGAGATGAGCAACCTGCTCCCCCCGCTGGTGTGCGCAAGCTCTGGCAACCAGCCGCAGCACAGCGCCAAGCGGACAGAGACGAGGCAGACAAGCAAGCGGACGCAGCTCAGATCTGTGCCACATCTGAAGCGGATTAGCAGACAACAGGATGACTGGGAGACAGGGATCACCCTGCTCCGTAGCCCGCGGCGCGAGTAAGCCACGCGCGTGGGCCTGGCGCAGCAGACCCCAGCCAGTGTCGTCGCTCAGCGCCAGATCGACGATTAGCAGGGCGGCTCTTCTCCCTGTAAGCTGAGCCAGGGCAGCCGCTGCAGTCTCGCAAAGCGTTGTCTCGTAGCCCTGGGCTTGCAGTGCCCGCTGCAGCAGAGAGCCGAGGAATGCATCACTTGTCGCAATCAAGATATGTTCCGTTGCCATTGCTTAATATATACCTCTGCTCTATTGAGCATAACAAAACCAACGAACCGTGATTGATAGCTCTCTAGCGTCTCTGGCCTTAGTGAGGCTATCTAACGAGCGCTGCCAATGCGAGCCAGTCGTCCAAGGCTGTGGACTCTCAGCCAGGCGCAGAGCCGTTGTATAAGTGAGAGACCCTCAGACTGCTCTGGCAGGTAAAAAAGCATCAGGGGCACCAGGCGCTCACGCACGAGCCGCTGGACCTGTGATGCGGGCAGCAGAGCATCGCCGTGCGGACGACGGATGACGAGAACTCGATCGCAGGCAAACTCGTGAGCAAAGCTCACAATGCTTTGCCCGACATCGTTGGTCAATAGCTCATAGGCTTCGCCTTTGACCCTGTAGCGCTGGCGCTTCCAGCGCACCACTTCCAGGAAATCCTGTGACTGCTGCCAGTGCTCGGCGCGCAGCTTACAGGGCGAGCGTGTCGTTGCTCCTGGCAGCAGAGAGAGCGCGATCAAGCTTGCTCCCTCCAGAGCGGCGAGACGCATAATGGCATCGATCGCCTCTACATCGACCTCCCAGCTAAAGGGGAGTAACCAGCGTCGGCTCATCTTGATTTGTCCCTTCTTGCGGCTTCGCCATCGCATCGCCGCCGATAGCGAAGCCTTGGCACTTCTCTGCTTCGGCTTGCTCTCAGCTAGAGTGTAGATCAGGATCGCTCAGGATGCGTTCCAAGTTTGCCCCACTTTGCTCAAGCTTTTCTCCAGAGGGCGGAGCAAGGACTCAAGACAAACTCAAGACTCCGAAGGGTCAGGTTCACGAGCGGCCTCGACCTCATCGCTGAAGCGGTAGCCCACACCGGGAATGGTCAAGATTAAGCGTGGATTGCCGGGTCGAGGCTCGATCTTCTGCCGGAGCTGTGCCACATAGACGTGGAGGCTATGCATGCGATCATGTGAGGCTGCCCCCCAGAGCATTTGCAGCAACATCTGGCGTGTCAGCAGCTTACCGCGATGGGTTACGAAGATTCTCAGCAGCTCATACTCGGTCGGGGTCAGGGCCACATCGTGTCCACTGAGCAACACCCGGCGATTTCCCAGGTCGACCACCAGTGGCCCGATGCGCACCTGCTCCTCCGCGGAGTGTCCATTTTGTCGCTCCAGCCGGCGCAGGGCTACGCGGATACGGGCCAGCACCTCGGCGATCCCGAACGGCTTGGACACGTAGTCGTCGGCTCCCAAATCCAGGGCTTCTACCTTATCGTGCTCACTATTTTTCACCGAGAGCACAATGATTGGCGTCGACGAGACAGCCCGGATACGGCGACAGACCTCCAGGCCGCTTACATCAGGCAGCAGCAAATCGAGCAGCACGAGATCGGGATGAGCGCGGCTGAACAGCGTCAGCGCCTCCTCGCCGCTGCCGGTACACTGGACCCGGTAGCCGTGAGCAATCAGACTGCGCTCCAGAGCGCCGGCCAGTTCCGGCTCATCCTCGACCACCAGGATGGTGGCCCCAAAGCTTGCCATAGTATGACACCTCCCGCAGCCAGGCAGCAGAACCAGACCATCTGCGTCTCCGCTGCTACTGGACCGTTTGTCCTTAACTACCCTCAGCAAGGGCCAGTATAGCCTGAGAACAGTCAAAAAACGGGCAGAGGTTCGGGGTCTGGTTCTCAGGATTTCCTCAAAAAATGACCCTGTTCTGCCTCGATGCCTCAGCCCCTGGAAAGCAAGCTGCCAGCTATGTCGAGCCGAAAGAAGGGGAGGCCTTGCGCAATCAATAAGGATGAGGTTGGAGAAAAGAAGAGAGTGGGAGCCGGGCAGGACCGCTGCCTGCCCTCACAGCCGTGCGAGGCGGGCCATCGAGGGCGGGCGGCGGCGATGGGTCAGGAGCAGACGCAGGGAGTGTGGCCCGTGGCCGTCCTGGCCCATCGTCGCCTGGCCGAGAGAGAAAGAGGAAGGGAAAAGCCAGACGTCAGCGGCCTGTGTCTGCGTAGGAGACTTAGCCCCAGACCTCGCGCGCCACACTCGCCACCAATTCCAGCTTGCGGCGCTGGTCTTCGAGCGACAGGCGATTCCCTTCGATGGTAGAAGCGAATCCACACTGCGGGCTAAGCGCCAGCCGCTCCAAAGGAATATAGCGCGTCGCCTCCTCAATACGCCGGCGCAGCTCATCGCGGCTCTCCAGCTGCGGCTTCTTCGTCGTCACCAGGCCCAAGACCACAAAGCGGTCCTCTGGCATATAGCGCAGTGGCTCGAAGCCGCCCGAGCGCTCATCGTCATACTCCAGCAGGAAGCGCTGGAAATGCGTCTTCTGGAAGATGCGAGCGATTGGCCCATAATCGCCGCTGGCATAAAACTTGCTTTGATTATTGCCGCGGCAGATATGGATACCGAAGGTAATTCCCGGATGGCCATCGATAATGGCATTATCCAGCTCGATGCAGCGATCGATGAGCTTCTCGGGATCGTTGCCGCGCTGGCGATAGCCCTCGCGGATCTGGGGGTCGAGCAGGGCAGCGTACTGAGGGGCATCGATCTGGATATAGGTGCAGCCCAGGCGGATCAACTCCTCGACTTCGCGGCGAGAGATATCAACGATATCGGCGAGGTAGGCATCGAGCGTAGGGTAAGCACCCTTCGACTTCTCGGGGTCGTAGTAGGCTGCGGCCTGCTGGGCGCTAATCATGGTCACCTTACCAGCGTGCTTCTTGCGCGCACGCAGATAGACCCATTCTTCGCTGCACATGTTGCGTCGCCAGCGCAAGCGATCTACCACCACTGGGCGGCGCATTACCAGCTCCTCGCCGCTTTCATCACGGAAAGGAATAGCCCAGCCGCCATACTTATCAAAGCCGTCGAGAGCCTCGATGAGATGGCCGAAGAAAGCATAACGTCGCTGCTCTCCATCGGTAATCACCTCGATGCCGGCCTCCTCCTGCAGCGCGATCGCCTCATCAACGGCCCGGTCCTCGATCGCCTTAAATTCGGCGGCGCTGATCGCTCCCTCCTCTAACTGCTGGCGCGCTTGATGGAGATAAGGGGGACGGAGCAAACTGCCGATTACTTCGCTATGGTAGACCATTGCGCTTCTCCTTCTTCATGCACTTCTCGTCTTCTGGCTCACTGACTGACCACTCTCCCTCTGGTCCGCGGTCGTAAGCGGGGAAGGGTTTTACCGGCTGTCTCGGCCAGCCCCCGGCCAGGCAGCGGCTCTATCTCACCCGCCGCTCGCAGATGGACTGGCGACCGACGATGTGCCGTTCGGGCCTAATCAGCGAACGCGAAAAGCGAACAGCCAGCAACATCTCAGTCTAAACTGAGTGGGCGGCAGGCGAAAAGCCACCGCCTCAGATCCTGTCGTGGGAGGCCCGATCAAGAAACGGAGCGGCCTGGAGCGCACGGAAAGCCAAACCACTGTTTGGCCCGATAGCCACATGTAGCAACCAGTGGAGATCAGCGACATGGTTACTGGCCAGGCCGGTCACAGCAGATCAAGAGCGAGAGCGATCCGCTCTTGTCCCCTCTCAGAGGGGATCGAAGACAGGAGCTGGGGTCTGTCCACCCTGACCGGCCTGCACTGTCTCGATGACCGGCGTTCCGTAGGTCTTAAAGCTCTCTGGCAAGGCGCCGCCCCAATAGACGCCGCGCCCGCGCTGCTCGCGGCGCCAGACAATCGGCTCCCAATCGGGAGCAAAAGCAAGGTAGCCGCCGGAGTAGACTTCGACCCGATTGCCGCCTGGCTCGTACAGGTAGAGGAAGAACGCCTGTGAGACGTTATGGCGCGCTGGTCCCGCCTCAATAAAGATATCATGTTCTGACAGAATATCGGCGGCGCGTAGCACCTCCTCGCGGCTATCCAGCCAGTAAGCGATGTGATGCAGGCGTCCATGCGCGCCGCTGAAATCGCGCATATAGGCGATATCGTGAGTGAGCGGCGTCACACTGAGCCAGGCCCCTTCCTCAACACCGTTCTCCTCCGGTTGCAGTAGCTCGCGCAGACGGAATCCGAGCTGTTCCTGCAGGAAGAGGCGATTGGGTGTGATATCGTGGCACATCAGGTTCACATGATCGATGCGCTTCACCCCCACGCCGTGGCCGGTAAACTTCTGAGGCTGATTGTAGAGGCGGGAGCGTAGCTCTGCCGAGGCCAAATATTTTTTAGCCTCGTAATACAATTCCATGATATGCCCATCGGGATCAGTAAAGCGGTAGGCGCGCCCGTGGCCGACATCGCCATCGATCCAGCCCTGGCCGTAGCCCTGAGAAGACAGCGCCTGAACGCGGCGTTCCAGCGCCTGGGGGCTGACGGTGCGCCATCCGACATGACCGAGGCCGGCGTGCGGCGCCTCGGTCAGCTTGAGAGTACAGTGTTCGTAATCGCCGTAAGCGCGGAGGTAGACCGACTGGCCCTGGCGGTCGGTCACCGTCATCCCGAGTATCTCTGTGAAGAACCAGAGGCTCTCGGCAGGTCGAGGGGTAAGCAGCTCAACATGGCCCAAGTGGGCAACATCCCTGATTGGCTCCTGAAAATCCGTCATGGGGCCATCTCCTCTCTTGGTTGCGGCATTGCAGCGCGGCGGAGAACAGGCTCTGACCTTGCCTGCGGCTGCGGTCGGCCCTGCTGAGCACAGCACAGGATGGAGATCTGTCCTGTGACTGGCAAGGCTCACGTCCTGCTCTTCCGTCTCGCGTCAACGTGGTTCTGACTCCTTTGAACCATGCTGGTCTTCATCCGCGACCAGTTGCTCAAGAATTTGCGCACCGAGGTTGCCAGCAGGCAACCCGCGAAAGAGAAAAGCCAGATTGACCACCGCGTTGAGTTCTTCCCAGGTGGCGCCAGCGCGCCGGGCGGCGCGTGCATGCAGGTGAGCCGCATCAGAGAGCAGCACCAGCAGCATGCCGAAGAGCATTAACTGGGCTGTCTTCGTGTCAAAGCATGAGGGATACATAGCGCGCCGGCGGATCTCTTCCTGGAGCAGAAGGAAGTCGGGATCGAGGCGGGCTAGCAGATCGGTTCGGGCCTGAACCCGCGGGGGAACAAAGCCAATCAGCTCGCTATAGCGCTGGCGAAGCTCCGCCAGCTGCTCCTGGCTCAGCTTCAGCTCAGGAAGCTGATCTCCCCCTTGAGAGTGGCTCATATGCGCGTCTCTCTCCTTGCCCTTCAGTGGGCTGACTGAAATAGCCGGCCTGCATACGAGGCGAGCGTCTTTGTTTGTATACATGATACCATAAAATGACCGTCAGGCTGCAGACGAAACCCCGCAGGCCGACCGCGTTTGTAGGACCCCGAGAACGCTCACAAAGCCATCCCACAGTCAGGACAAGGGCCAGAAAACCAGGCTGGGAGAGGCGAACGTCTTTGTCGTTGGAGGCCCTCATGGGAGTCGGGTCACTCAGACCCGGTGGAAGGAGTGCAAGCGTCTTAAAAGGGAGCTGGCAGTAGGGAGAAAGCTCTACTGAACAAGCTTTATCTTAGCGGGTGTGATCTGCCTGATAGGTGTGGGCATTGGTCTGATAGTCGCCATCATTGGTGGCTATCTTTGGGGATGGGAATGGACGGGCGTCTCGTCCTACATCGGGCCAGTGCTCAAGCCAAATCAGCCATATCGACCGGAAAAGACTTTGTGGGACTGGCTGCAGCTCTTAATTGCTCCCATCGTTCTCTTGTTGCTGGGGGTCGGCTTTGCCCAGTGGCAGCAGAAGCGAGATCATACTATTCAGCAACAAAGGTATCAAGCAGAGCAAGAACTTGCTATTGATAATCAAAGGGAATCTGCTCTCCAGGAGTATATTAATAAGATCTCTGAGCTTCTGCTGGACAAGCAATTACGCTCATGTGCAAAAGAGGCTGAGGCTCAGAAAATTGCCCGGGTCAGGGTGTTGACGGTGCTGCCGCGTCTGGATGCCAATCGTAAGAGGAGCGTTGTGCAGTTTCTCTATATGCGTCCCGTGGGCATGGTAAGTTTGAAAACGCTGGTGCGTATCATGCTCAAAGATTACCCGACGCGCTCGCTGCTGGGCTTCTCCCTGTTGGTTGGCCAGGCCTTTCTCTATAACGCTATCTTTTTCACCTATGGTCTTGTGCTTGCACGCTTTTATCGTGTGCCGGATGAAGCCATAGGCTTGTATCTGATCCCGTTCGCGGTTGGCAATTGCTTTGGCCCGCTGCTCCTGGGGCGTTTCTTTGACACGCTCGGCAGGCGCAAGATGATTAGCTTTACCTATATCCTGCCGGGAATACTGCTGGTGCTCACTGGCTGGCTCTTTATGCGGGGGAGCTTAACGGCAGCCACTCAGACGCTCTGCTGGTCGGTCATCTTCTTCTTCGCCTCAGCAGGCGCCAGCTCAGCCTATCTCACAGTCAGCGAAATTTTCCCCTTGGAGGTAAGAGCGCAGGCCATTGCCCTCTTTTATGCGGTTGGTACAGGTGCTTCAGCGGTGGCGCCGCTCCTCTTTGGCCTGCTGATCCAGTCCGGCGAGGCTATCAATGTCTTCTTCGGCTATCTCCTGGGGGCTGTAGTTATGGCGGCTGCAGGAGGTGTAGAAATGGTTTTTGGGGTTGACGCAGAGCGGCAATCGCTAGAGAAGGTAGCTCGTCCTCTTTCAGTAAGTGAGTTCTGCGATGAAGGTCATGGCTGATTGCGCCAGGGCACCAGCCAGGCAAACAGCAAGCCTGGCTGGTGAGTAAGGTGCCTGCTCCGATGGCTCCCTGAGCTTGCTGGAGACAAGACATGGAAGGCACTAGGATAGGTAGCTGTCTTACCGCTCAGCCTGGTGCCAGACTGAGCCTGTGAGCGGCAAGCGAGCCACGTCTGCCTTCAGGGGGTATCCCACTCGCGACCATCGCGCCGGATCAGCTCCTCCGCCTCGGCGGGCCCCCAGGTCCCAGCGGCATAAGGGCGCACACTTTCTGCTGGCATCTGCTGCCAGGCCGTTGTAATAGAGTCAATGATGCGCCAGGCGGTCTCAATCTCATCGCGGCGGATAAACAGGGTCGAATCCCCGAGCATGCAATCAGCGATCAGGCGCTCATAGGCATCGGGTGGCTCGGTCTGGAAAGCTGTTGCGTAAGAGAAGGTCATGTCAACCGACTTAAGCCGCTGGGCGGCGCCGGGTACTTTGGCCCCGAACTTCAGGGTGATTCCCTCTTCTGGCTGGATACGTACCGTCAGACGGTTAGGGATCAGCTCACGGGCCTCGCTTGGCTTGTAGAGCAGATGAGGCACGCGCTTGAACTGAATAGTCACCTCAGTGCTGCGCTTCGGCAAGCGTTTCCCTGTACGGATATAGAACGGTACATCGGCCCAGCGCCAGTTTTCGATAAAGAGTTTGAGCGCCACGAAGGTCTCGGTCGACGAATCGGCAGGAATCCCTTCCTCCTCACGATAGCCGGGAACCTCCTGGCCGTTGATAGTACCGCGCGTATACTGGCCGCGCACCACCTGATGCGCTACCTCCTCGGGGGTCAGAGGAGGAATAGCGCGCAGCAGCTTCACCTTCTCATCGCGGATCGCATCAGCCTCGAAGGCGACGGGTGGTTCCATTGCCGTCAGGCAGAGCACTTGAAAGATATGGTTTTGCACCATATCACGAATGGCCCCAGCCTCATCATAGTACTCGGCTCGTCCGCCAATACCGATATCCTCTGCAACCAGGATCTGCACGTGATCGATATATTTCTGATTCCAGAGTGGCTCAAAGATGCCGTTTGAGAAGCGCATGGCCAGAATATTCTGTACCGTCTCTTTCCCCATATAGTGATCGATGCGATAGATCTGATCCTCGTGCAGGATGCGGGCGATCTCGCGGTTAAGTTTCTGGGCGGAAGGAAGATCGCGCCCGAAAGGCTTTTCAATGATCACGCGGCTCCAGGGGCCATGATGATTGGCACGATGGCCGCCGTGAGGGCGATGGACGAGTCCATTTTCTCCGAGCATGTGCACTACCGGAGCATAGAGATCAGGGGGGATAGCCAGATAGAAGATGCGATTGCCGCGGGTCTGGTACTGCTGATCCAATTGCTCAAGCAGCTGAGCGAGTTTCTGATAGCCTGCGGACTCGTTCAAGTTAGCCTGGCAATAGAAAGTACGCTGGGCGAAAGACTGTCTGGCCTCCTCATCCAGGCCCAGCTCGGGTGGACTGTTCTCGGCAAGAGCTTGCACGACAAGCTGGCGCCATTGTTCCTGTGTGAAAGGGCGGCGGGCGAAAGCTACCACTACGAAACCCTGGGGTTGCGGGTGGGCGTGCATCAAGTGGGCCAGGGTTGGGAGCAGTTTGCGCCGGGTCAGATCGCCCGTGGCCCCAAAGATGACCACAATGCAAGGCTCAGGATGAATACCATCCTGCCAGATAACGTGAGGCTGAAGAGAGGATTGCACCTGTGTATCATTCGCCATCGAGGTCTCTCCTGCTTCCTTGGCGTCTGGACCGGTCTTTTTTTGGGTCAGATCAGTGGCTCGTTGCGGATAAAGCAAAGGGCCGGCCAGCGGCCTTCTCTGTTTCCTACCCTCATTGTAGCAAAAGAGGATGGTCAGCTGCTATCTACCAGGGGTTACATGGTCTGACTGCGGAGACAGACTGGCTGTTGACCGGCGGTCGACGGCAAGAGATCAAAGTGGGGACCAGGCGGGGGAGGAATGGAAGCGAGCAGGCTCTTTGAGCAGCGCTCGCAGTCCTCCCTGCCCTGGCCTCAAGTAAATACACTCACAGAAAGGCTATCAAGCTTCAACGTGTTGGTATAGGTGGCGACCGAGGCCCGTCGTCACGTCAGCCCTCGCCTGTTTCCGCCGGGCAACGAGGAGACGAAGCGGGTCGCAGGAGAAAGCCAGGTGACAGGCGGGCTGACGGCCTGCTCAGATCGGTGGAGGATAGGGAGGGAAAGCCAGTTCATGGACTGGCGTCAGGCTTCGATTTGGAGAGCCTCCAGCACTGCGCGTCGGCTCTCTTCGCGCGAAGGTAGAGAGCCGCGTAAGTAGAGCGAATGGCGAGCGATAGCGGCATTCGCGGCCTGACGTAGGGTGATGTGGTAACCATACGTGCGATTGAGGGCCTGGGTAACATCCTGAAAGTCCTCCAGCTCCTCGATGCTTCCTTCGGCGCGACAACAGAACGCATAGAGTGCCATGTCGGCATAGTGAATGACCCACCAGCGGCGACGCTGCTCCCAGGGCGAGCACTGCGACTCGGAGAAAGCGGCGTATGATTGCTGGTAGCACTTGCGGAGCATTGCGGCGGTCCAGTAGCAGGGAGGCTCATGGAAGACACTGGCCAGCTTGCTGGCTAAATTGCAGACCTCGTTGATGATATCGTCCTGTTCAGTGGCCTGGTGCAGTTGCAGCTGATTCGACATAACCTTCCCCTTTCCGTTCCTTCCTTGCCACGAACGGGGGTAGCGACTGTAGACTGGAAAGCTACACGACCCCCCTTGTATAGGGTACATGAAAGACAAAAATTTGTCTAGCGCAATTCAAGTTTTTTCTTGTTATACAAGAAAAATTGCATGAAGAAAAGCGAGAAAGAGCGTCTGCGTTGGCTGAATATCGAACTTATGGAGTAAATCACGTTTTAGTGGCAGAGGACTTTCTGGGTGTGCTAGAGTAGTACGTTGCCATTGCCACGCGGAGTCGGGAGAAGATGGTGATCAATACCAGACAGATCAAAATTGGAACATAGAGAGAAACAGCCATTGGAAAGTGTAATACAAAATAGAACAGTGATTGAAGCACTGGCAGAGGTACAATGAGGAGCAAGACCGAGAGAGTTACGGCCAGTGACCAGCGTCCACCAAGGTGGGAGACCAGCGTCTTGTAGCGTAGCTCAGCCTGTTCACGGATACTCTGCTGCATCTGCAGGAGCTGCTGACGCTCGCTGGCGATCTGCTGGCGTTCGTGGGCCAGCTCCTCTTCAAGCTGACGGGCCCGGCGCTGCGCATCGCGTATCAGATAGAGGGCGGCAGCCGCCTGTTCATCTTCCTCCTGGCGTACTTTCAGCTCAATTGTCTTTTTAACATCCTGGAACAGAGAAGGGACATGCTCGGGACGCATAATGATCGTATTGGCCGCCTCTGCTATCATCTTGTGGGCCTCTTCCTCGACTGCTTGCTGGAAATTTCTCTGAAGATCCTTGTACTGATCTTGCAGGCGCTGCTTCTCTGCCTGGAGTTGGCGATTCTCAGCCAGCATATCGCGGAGGTGGGCCTGATACTGCTCAATCTGTTGCTGATGTCCTTCTTTCAAGGCTGCCAGCTCCTCGTCGAAGCTAGTCTGCTGGGCATTATAAGCGGCGACCAGGCGTTCCAGCTCGGCGCGCTGCTCGGCCAGCTCACTGCGCAGGCGCTTATTCTCCTCACGCAGTAAGACAAGCTGGCGTTGAAGATTACGTGTTTGGGCCAGGTTGATCTCGCGGTTCTGGCTGGCTGACCACGGCTTGAGCATGCTGGCGGAGGCGGCCTCATGCTGGTTGGCTGAGTGCTGACTCTCGTCGGGGGTTGGAGTACGCTGCTCGGGTGGTCTCTCCTCTGAAGAGCGTGTCATGGTGCTTTTCCTATATCTAAATATACCTGAAATGGTCTGTATCTTGACCTATGGAGAGATGTCAGCAGACACTATCTATCACATGATAGTATAGCACGCTTCTTGACCTGCTTGAAGGAGCAGCAAAATAGAAGCACATCACGCCGGTACAGTTCTCTCTACAGCAATTATGCCTCGAATTGAGAGAGGTTTCAAGGGATACAGCGCTGTATCTCCCGAGGCAGTGGCAGGAAACGCTCCTGGTTGGAGGGCAGGCCAAAAAAACAGGCCCGGCTCCAGACGCTACTGGCACCTTGGACCTGGGTGCCTTCTAGCGTTGAGCCGGGTTGCTACTCAGCTCGCTCTCGGGCAGACGAGCACCGGGGGCGCAACCAGAAAAGGTGGCCTCACTGGTGAGGAGTGACCGTACCTCGCGGTGGCCCCGGAGGGGACGTCACTGTGATCGTCACAGTCGGGAACGGCGCGGCAGTAGCCGTAGCCGTGGGTGTTGACGTTTCCTGTGTCGGGCTACTTGTCACTTGAGGGCTGGCCGTCTTGGTGGCCGTCGCTGTCCCACCGCTGCTGATTGTAAAGTAGGCGGCCTGGGGCACGGTACAGCCTGGTGTTCCCTCTTTGTTGAAGGTCACGTTCACCAGCGTCAGCTTGCCGACAGCATCCGCTCGGGGTGGGATAGAAAACACCGCCAGACCGTCGCTTGTCGTCTGCACTGTCTGCGTCGTCACACTGCCATCCCACCAGCGCACTGTGGCTGTCGCAGTTGCATCGCCCACTCCCACCGGGTTCCCATCGACAGTGTGCACAAACTTTGCGTAGACCATGATCATCTTCCCGCTACTGATCTGCGGTGAAGTATCGGTCGCCCACGCACCACAGAGGTAGTCTGGCAGGGACGGGGTGGGAGAATCGTTCGTGCCGAAAACAATGGTAGCCGTTACGCTTGGACTCTCCAGGTTCGCTTGCGAGCTATTATTGCCGCAGGCGGCAATCACTGCACAAAAAGCTAAAAACAGACCCAGAGAGCCAAATTTCAATACCCGTTTATAAATGGAAGAAGGAATTGTCTTCTTCATCAGCCATCATCTACAAAAATAGCAGCAACTGCTTTCTATTCAGCCAGCGTTTCAGGCTGCCGGATGAGGGGCCGCTGCTTGAGACTGACTTGAGTATAGCATATCGATCCTGGCCATCTGTGGATCGGCGTCTGCTTGTGACAAAAAGTACTAGCAGGCGCGTAGGACCCAGGGCAGCGGCGGCCAATCTGAGGGGGGAAGAAGGGAATGGTAGTAACAAGCGAGCACAAGGGCTGGTATAGAAGGGGAGAGGAGCGATCTCCATGCGAGCGAGGGCCGGCGGACCAGAGGGCTTCCTGTCCTCTGTGACAGGCGACAGGTAAGAGCGATCTCCGGCGATCCGGCCCTCTCGCTTTTGCGCAGTGAGCCGCTGTTCTCTATCAGGGGGACGCCTTCAGCGGTCTCCTGCTCATGCAAGCCTTGCTGCTTCTGGCTGGCCTGGGAGCGGCCTCGCTTGTCCTGCTACTGGACGATAACGGTTAGCTGCATGTTGGGATGGATGGTGCAAAGTAAATGATAGGTGCCAGCGGTGGTGAAAGGTGGAGTTGTAGCGCTTTCACCCTGAACTCCATTGAAGTTCAGATCCACCGTTGGGGCGCCAGCCTCCTTTGTCACCTCGGGGTTGGAGCCTTTCCAGGTGCCGTTTTTGATCACGTGGGGGACGGCCACATCATCCACCAGGGTAAGCGCCTGGCCCTTCTTTATGGTAATCTGCGTCACCTCGAACGCAGTTGAACTCATCTTCACCGTCGGACCAGTGTTTGTCGCACCCGCGGCTGTATCGCGAATACCGCAGGCTGCCAGAACCAGTGTGAGGAGTCCCAGAAGTACCAGACCCGTAACAACCTTTTTATACATAGAAAGACATCCCTTTCGTCATGGAGAGATAAAAAGGAGCAGGCGAGCGAGATCCTGCTGTCGTCAGCCTGACGCGAGCCTGCTGATGCGGGAGTCAGCGTAGCCGGCCAGGTAGTCCAGTGCTCGCTACATGAACAGGTGCGGTGCCCCTGCTAATAACTATAGCAAAAGCCAGCGGTGGCGAGAAGGGAAAAGGACCTCTCCCTATACACAATCTTGCCAGGGGGCAACCGTACCGTGCCAGCACAAACAAAAGGCCCGAGGCGCAGCTGGCCAGCGGGCCTCGGGCGAGAAAGGGTAGCGCATACGGGATTTGAACCCGTGATCTCCGCCTTGAGAGGGCGGTGTCCTAGACCGCTAGACGAATGCGCCATGTGAGCGATGCACTCAGGTCAGCAGGGACTCAACTGCTGGCGCGGTTATCATACCCGATTCTTGGCTGCCTGTCAAGGGTTTCCGGAGCCAAGGCCAGCGGTTGGCTTGCTGAGCGCTGAGACCGCGGCTCGGGTCTTCTCGCTGCCGGGGCGTCCCAGCGTGTGTGCATGGCTGAGGAAGCCTGAGCTAGCGGCCAGGCTAGATCAGGTGGCCGAGAAGAGGAGAGGGGGGTGGGAGGGCACAAACAAAAGGCCCGAGGCGCAGCTGGCCAGCGGGCCTCGGGCGAGAAAGGGTAGCGCATACGGGATTTGAACCCGTGATCTCCGCCTTGAGAGGGCGGTGTCCTAGACCGCTAGACGAATGCGCCATGTAAGTGATGCACTCAGGTCAGCAGGCGCTGAACTGCTGACGGCAACTATCATACCCTACCCTTTGCCATTTGTCAAGTACTTTTCTCAGAAGGACTGTCATCGCGAGTGCGGGCTGAAGTTGAGACCCAGCAGCCACAGATCTGCAGCCAGTCATTCGCTGCGAGTGGAAGGGGAAGGCTCACCCGAGGTGGTAGCCGTAGATTGTAAGGGATCAGCCACAGTATAGTATGCTCCCCAGTGCTCGCGGGCAATGGCCGGTCCGGCGACCAGCGCAGCCACACTAGCCACGGCACTAAAGAGCAGCATAATCCCGAAAGCATCGCTGTAGCTGGCCGTTTGATCGAGCAAGAAGCCGATCAGAGGTGGACCCATAATCAAGGTAGGCGAAGAGATCACGCTTACCAGGCTCTGGGCCACGCCTTTGCCGACGCTGCGCAGAGAAGCGGCCTCATTAAAAATGGCCGCGTAAGGAGCGCTAGAGCCAATCGCCGTCAAAGTGATCCCGATCCAGCTCAGAGGGGCGCTATGCCAGGGCAAGGCCAGGCAGATGATGCCTGCGCAGCAGAATAAGGCCATCAGACGGACCAGGGTGATGCTGCCCAGCCAGCGCCGCCCAAGGATCAAGCCACCCAACGGGCGGAAAAGCATCCCGCTCAGCAGAGCCAGCGAGCCACAGGTCGCTGCCAGGGCCAGGGGCAGGTGATCCAGCTGCACCAGGTAGAGTGCGATCCAGGTAGCGATGGCATTCCCCAAACCAAACGTCCCCATATGCGCCAGTCCCAGGCTCCAGACGGCTCCCGAGCGTAGTCCGTGCCTCAGTCCCCCCTGGCGCAGCGGATGCTGCTCCTCAACGTCTACCAGGAGCCAGATCAGCGCGCCGAGCAGGCCGGGGAGGCCCCAGCAAAA
Source organism: Thermogemmatispora sp. (assembly GCF_019683635.1). Taxonomy (GTDB): domain Bacteria; phylum Chloroflexota; class Ktedonobacteria; order Ktedonobacterales; family Ktedonobacteraceae; genus Thermogemmatispora. The sequence continues at coordinate 67,129 of NZ_JADGIA010000003.1, forward strand.
GAAAGCTCCACGCCAGCCGAGCAGCCGGGCGAGATAGGGGGTCAAGAGCAGGCCCAAGCCGGCCCCCACCTGGGTTGAGCCGCCGTAGAGGCCCTGGGCCAGGGCCGCCAGGCGACCGCTACCTGCCGCCACACTGGCGCCCGCCACGAAAGCTCCGCCGATCCCCAATCCAGTCAAGAGCCGCATGGCCAACAGCCAGCCGAAATGCGGAACAAGAGGCAGCAGCAAGGCCCCACAGGTTGCCAGCAACGTCGAGGCCAGCAGTACTGGACGAGCGCCGTAGCGATCGATCAACACCCCTGCTGGCAGGTAAGCCAGGGTGAGGCCGAGAAAGAGCAGAGTCGAAAAAAGGCCGACTTCGCCAGCGCTGATCTGCAGCGTGGCCCGCAGCTCAGGGATCAGCGGGCTGTAGTTCGTGTATTGCACCGTCAGAATCAGCAGCGTCAGACAAGCAGCAAAAATACGCCAGGGCGCGCTGCGTCGTCGCTCGAAGGGAGGGAAGCGCATCAGGATAACCTTCCTTGTCAGCCGCACTGGAGCAAGCAAGAGCGGCGGTCACCAGGTCAGCAGATATCATATCGCAGCCGAGCCGCGGGACGTCATCTTAGAGAGGCCGCCGCTGGCAATCTTCACCTGGATCTTCTTGCTCCATACAGAAAAAGGATGCCAGCCAGAGAGCGGGGCGTCAAGTACCTGGTAGCCGGGATCAAATGCGGGCATAAGAGAGCATAGCGAGCCAAGACTTGACAGATGCGCAGAGGAACGGGTACAGTCTTGCTATAAGCACAGGCAGAGCGAGAGGTAAGGTAGCGCTGCCAGCGTTGGAAGCGCAGATGAGCTGTCCTCTCCTCCTCGTCTGCGCCGTCAGCCAGACCGGAGGTCGAATCCAAGCCAGGCCAGGTCAAGCCACGCCGCGCGCGACCCCCAGGCCGGCCAAGTATGGCAGCCGAAGCCAAGAGAAGAGAGGGGGAGAAACCTCATGGAAATCGGCAAAGACTCAGGCGAAGTAGCCATGAGCGCCGCAGCGACTGCGGAGCTTCCTAGCCGTCGAGTGTCGCTCCTCGAACACATCAACATCAACGTCTTCTGGTTTGCCAACAACTTCCACTGGCAGGCGCTGCTGGCCATCGTCATTCCCAGCATGGTGGCCAAATTCCTGCCAGTCAGCCAGGAGGCCATCAACCTCACCACCGTCGTTCTCTGGGGGACAATCGTCGCCGTGATTGTCAACCCGCTGGTCGGAGCCATCTCCGACTATGCCACCTTTCGTTTGGGGCGACGGCGTCCCTTCATGATCATCGGCACCGTCTTCAATATCATCGTCCTGGTGGCTTTTGCCTTCGCCCCCGGCTGGGCCAGCTCTACGGCCTTGCTCGCGCTTTTCGCCGCCCTCTTCATCCTTCTCCAGATCACCAACAACGTCGCCAATTCCCCCTGGAGTGCTATTATCGCTGACAAAGTCCCCCAGAGCCAGCGCGGCCTCGCTGCCGGCTTCAATGGACTGCTCTCGCTGCTTGGAACTGCCGTCGGCTCGCTCGTTGCCGGAGCCATTGTCAACAAGCACGATCCTCTCCCGGTCTACCGTCAAGAGATCGTCCAGATCTTCCTCCTCATTGCCGCCGTCCAGATCATCTTTGTTGCCTACACGGTCCTCACCGTCAAAGAGACGCCCCTTCCCATGACGGGTCAGGAGCGCTTCAGCTTCAGACGCTTTATCCGTCGCTTCCTCTTCAATCCCCTCCACTATCCCGACATGGCCTGGGTTCTCCTTGCCAGGTTGCTTGTTATGATGGGGATCTGGACCGTCTACTATTTCCTGCAATACTACTTTGACAACGTACTGGGGGGACCGGGGGTACGGACCATCATCTACAATACGCCCTTCTCGGGCGAGTTTTTCAACGGCCTCGTCTTTCAACCGGCTCTCTTGCTCACGGCTCTGCTGACCTCGATCGTCGGCGGCTGGGCCTCGGACCACTGGGGCCGAAAAGGACTGGTCTATCTCTCTGGGACGATGATGGCCATCGTCTGTCTTGTCTTTATCTTCTTTCAGACCCAATACGGAGCCTTTGTTGCGGCTCTCATCTTTGGCATTGGCTTCGGGGCCTACACGAGCGTCGACTGGGCCCTGACCACCGATGTTCTGCCGCCAACCAATGAAGCCGGTAAATTTATGGGCTTCTGGTCAATGATGGGCATTCTGCCCCAGGTCATTGGGACGGCCATCGGGGGCGTCATCCTCCAGCTGCTACAGAGCCTGCCCAATCATCTCGGCTACACGGTCCTCTTTGCCGTGACTACGCTCTACTTTGCTATTGGCACCCTCGCCATCAAGCAAGTTCGGGGAGCGCGCTAGCAAGGCGATCAATGCGAAGCAGTCGTCGACGGAGACGGTTCAGGCGAGGGAGAGAAAAAGAGCAGGAGAGGCCACGGATCTGCGCTGGCTTGAGTGGCTTGAGACGGAGCAAGCCGTCCTGCGTCCTGCGAGAAGAGAGGCAGCATGGACAGGTAGAGCGCTAGAGCGAGCCGGCGTGCTGCCTATGCCAGTGCATGAACACAGCCAAGGGCTGGTCAACCCCAAACCAGGCGACCAGCCCTGCGTCTTCAGACAGGACCGCTGTGGCGGCCCTCACCCATCGTGCTCCTTACAAGAGCAGCTGAGCTTAGCGGATAGATCCCTCGTAGATGCCCATCACTGTGTTCAGGAAGCGCAGAGCCTCGTCCTTGCGGCGCTGGAAGGAATTGCGTCCAATGATCGAGCCGAAACCGCCGCCATCGCGGATGGCGCGCACTTCCTCAAAGACCTGCTCGTCGGCAGCTGCCGGCCCGCCCGAGAAGATCACAATGCGCCGGCCATTAAAGGCGCTCTGCACCACATGGCGCACGCGATCGGCCAGGGTAGCAATTGGAATTTCATACTTCTGATAAACCTTTTGCGCCTCTGGCTTTTCAATCTTCTCGGTGGGGAGCTTCACCTTAATAATGTTCGCGCCGAGCTCGGCGGCGATGTGCACCGCATAGGCCACCACGTCGATGGCCGTCTCGCCCTCCTTGCTCAGGCCACTGCCGCGGGGATAGGACCAGACGACCACAGCCAGGCCGTGGGCCTTGGCCTGGCGAGTCAGCTCACGTAGCTCCTCGTACATCGTGTCGCGAGCAGCCGAGCCGGGGTAGATCGTAAAGCCGATCGCCGAGCAACCGAGGCGCAGAGCGTCCTCGACGCTAGAGGTCAAAGCTGGCAGAGGATCACGCGACTCATAGAGCAGGTCGTGGTTGTTGCACTTCAGAATGAGTGGGATCTCACCGGCGAACTCTGCGGCGCCGGCCTCCAGGAAGCCCAGCGGGGCGGCGTAGGCATTGCAGCCTGCCTCGATAGCCAGCTGGAAATGGTAGCGGGGATCATAGCCAGCCGGGTTCGGCGCGAAGCTCCGCGCCGGACCATGCTCAAAGCCCTGATCGACTGGCAAGATCACCAGCTTACCAGTTCCTCCCAGGCGGCCATGATTCAGAATACGGGCCAGGTTCGTTAAGACGCCGGGGTTCTCGCCGGCGTACCAGCTCAGAATCTCGCGAATGCGCTCGTTCATACGTGTTGCTCCTTCCTCCATCAACAGCGACAAATACGTTGGTAAACAGGATCTGTAAGCGTAGCTCAGCTAGAGAGAGTTCACAACCTTTATTGTACCACGGCGGAAACCGCGGTCCTGACCAGGACAGACAGCGAATCGCACGAGTCGCCGGTCCGGCCCGGCCCGGGCAGGCATAAGCAGCTTCGCCAGTGCCTGGAACCTGCTCCTCTACGAGCGGGCATAGCTCTGCTCAATGCTATTGAGCTGACCGCTTGGGATTGGCCAAATCGACGGCGCACCTGCTGAGCGCCTGCCGACCTTCTCAGATTAGATTACCAGCGCTTCACCATATGCGCCACCTGCATTCCGCCACCTGGAGTGATCTCGTAGCTAATGCGATCGGGGTTAATATCCTCAATCCTGGGCACCTCGTCGGCGGGGACAATCGTATCGTGAGGGTGAACGATCTGCCAAACGCGGGCGATCGTTCCCGGCTCATAGGGACGATAGACATAGCGGCGGGTGCTGATTTTAGCGCGGCGAGCCTGGCTTTCGGCTTTCCCGAAGAGTTCCTTGGCCTGTTCATCCTCCAGGTAGGGATCGACTACCTCGAAGAGGCGTGGCGTTCGGGCCACGCGTGGCTCGCCAACGTAGAGGAAGACCACCGGGCGCCCGTCGGCGCTCTGGAGTGCCGTACGGATCACATCCTCATTATGAGGATTATTGGCTGTTAGCACTGCCAGAATGGAGCCGTGGAGATGGTCCTCGATCGTTGTCACTGGCACAGGCAAGCGACCCATCAGGCGGTGGCTGCGATAGTTATAGAAAGCCACCCCCATGCCCAATAAAGCGACCGAGCCGCCGAAGGCCGTAGCCAGCGGCTTTGCCACCAGGTTAATTGACCAGGCCAGCGTCACCAGGAAAGTGGTAAGGACCCCCAGATAGAAATCGATTGTGTACCAGAGGCCACGCCAGCCCTCGTATGAACGCTCGGCGCTCTCCACGATCTCGCCCTGAGTGGATCGCCGCGAGGTTTGAGGCTCGTGGTGGCCGTTGAGGGCCGGGCCACTGTCGGCGGTGAGCGCCAGGTCTGCCTTTGTGGGCGCGTGACCATTCTGCTGGCTCTCTCGCAGCTCCGCCAGGGCGGCAGCCCGATTCTGAGCTGTGTGTCGCTCGCGCCAGCGCACGACATCCAGGCCCAGGCAGGTCAACGAAAAAGCCCCCAGCAGGCCAAAGGCGTACATATCACCGAGCAAATCTAACTGGCCGTGAACGAGCAGCAAGACTATGATCGGAACGCCAGTCGCCAGAGCAATCGAATAGTGGGGAGTGCCGCGCAGGCGGTTCCGCTTGAGCACGAAGGAGGGCAGGAACTCCATGCGCGAGAGGGCCATAAACACATGGTAAGCGCCGATGATCGCCGTATTGCTGGCAAAGACCAGCAAAGCGCTGGCGCTGATCGCCACCTCACTTTGGAGCCAGATATTACCCCAATGGCCGGCCAGCAGCGAGACAAGCTGGCTGTTCTTGAGGGGGTCACTTGCCTCCTGGGGTTGCAGGAGCGTCGAGAAAGTCGTGAGCAGGGGACTGGTGAGGCCGATCGTAACGACGACCAGCAGCAGAGCCAGGCCAGCGACCTTTTTGCGAGGTGTCTTCATGACCGGCGACAGCTGAGAGATGCTCTCCAGGCCCGAGAAAGCCAGGAAGGCCCCTCCGAAGCCGACCAGCAGCTTGACCGGAGTCACGGCATTGCCGGCGAACATGCTTTCGAAGAGATGGAGGGCCTCAGCGAGTGAGATGTGGCTAAAAACTGTGATGAGAATGGCCAGATCGCTGACAAAGGCGATCAAGGCGCCGATCAAGCTCACCGTGGCGCTTTCGGTGATACCGATCCAGTTAAGAATGCCCAGAAGAGTCAGGACAGCGATGGTAATCCAGAGAGCGTTGGGTCCCAGGGCTGGGAAGACGACGCTGAAATAGAAGATGCCCGAGAGACAGCTCAGAGCTGCCGTCAAGAAGTAGTCCACCAGGATAAACATACCGCCCAGGGCGCCGAACCAGGGATTGAGAGCGTGGGCTGCCACACTGACAACACCGCCGCCCTGGGGGAAGCGTGCCGAGACCTCAGCGTACTTGAGCGTGAGCAGTATGAAGACAAACGTTGTGAGGAGGACAAAGAACCCGGCCAGTTTCCCCACGGTAACGTAGAGAATGCCGGGCGTATAGTACACTGAAGTGCCGATGTCGGCGAAGACGACTGCCCAGCAAAGCAGCGGGCCGAGGCGGCCACGGCCCGACTGATGCTCCTGCGACTGGTCTGTTGTTGCTGCCTGTGTCACCGATTCCTGCATTGTAGAGTCCTTAGCTGAGCTCAGAGGATCTTGGATTGGGCCACCCCCTTTTTGGGTTACCCCTAATGGGGGAGGGAGAGGCACCTGAGCCGGCGCGTCGGTTGTTCCGGCTATAACTGTAACATGCAATCTTAACCCGGGGCAAGGGGAAAACGCCTCACTCTGGGCCAGTGGCCAGAGCGCGACCATTGTTACTTCGCTGCCGCTCAACCGTTCTAAGCCAAAGAAATGTTTCTCGGGTAATCACGCTGTTTCACTGGTCGGACAGACCTGGTGACAGGCGCATCTAGCTGGTGGTGTATCGGTGTGAGGTGGTCGGATTAGCGCCTGGACGAGGCAAGAGAGCGGCAGGTGTCTCACGCTGGAGAGTGGAGAGCAGGTCAAGAGGGTATGCTCCGTCTCTATCTTGTCTGTCTCCAGAGTTCGCGGGCAGCGGTTGGTCGTGGCTGATCGGATCGTCAGGTCTGCAACTGGAGAGGAGAAACTGAATACGATGACAATAAGTGGCGATACCTTTGATCGTCTTCTAGAAGCAATCTATGCCCAACAGCGTCTATTAGAAGAGCTTGAGAGAGAGAATCGCGAACTGCGCCAGCAGCTGCAGGATCTACGCGAGGGGCGAGGAATTTTTGTAGAGATTCTGGGGGTGCGCTATCCCCTGTCTGTAATGGGGGAAGTAGAGCGGCAGGTTACTGCGCCTGCGCCAGCAGTCGCTGCGCAGCCTGAATACATAGCCATGCCGCCTTCCTACCAGCCGGTGTCAGAGCGGCAAGAAGAGCGCCCTGGGAGGCAGGACCAGCAAGAAGTAACGCCGGCGGAGGAGCGCCCTGGAAAAATCGCGCAGATCAGGGCCTCGATCGGGCCGCTGGAGGCCCAGCAGATGGCCCAGTCCCTGCCTCTGGCCCAGGCTCCAGCCCTGGAGGGGCCACGACTCTCCCCTTCGTATCTCGAAGAAATGTTGTTTGATGAATTTGCCTCCGCTGCCACAGGGCCGCTCGGGGCCTTTGCCAGCTCTGGTACTGAACCTGGATCAACCGAACCCCAGAGCGCAGAACATCCATCTGAGCAAAGACTGACTCAAGGCGGACCTGCAGGCCCTACACCTACGGCCCTCGACGAAGAAAGCAAGGCGGCCCTCAGGCGTGAGCTGATGGGTAGCTTCCTGCTGGACTAAGCGCCGGCGCGAGTCAGAAACCGCTGCTTTTCGCTGCTCCTGTGGAACACAACTGCTGCTGTCCCTGGAAGGGGGGATCTCCTTCCAGGGACACGTCCTTCTGACCAGCTCAACGGCTGGTTCTCCTCGCCTCTGCTCTTTGCTGTGTGTTGGCTCGCCTTTGACCCGCGGTAGTGATGGACGAACTACCTGCCAGTGGCGACCTATCTGGACGGAGGGGGATGCAAGGCTAGGATGTCAGGTGAATAGTCGTGCTGGCGCTCTGCATGCCGCTGCCGGACTGGCCCATTATCAGAGTGAATTGCTGATCCTGCTGAGGAACACTAAAAGTGACCGTACCACCCTGGCCATGAGCTCCCTGGGCAAAGGCCACGGGCAAGGTGCTATAGCTAGGGGCAATTCTGTCACCCTTCGCTGTCTGGAGACGGATATAATCGTACGGGGAGCCGGGGATCGCCGTCTGGGCCAGCGTGTTCTCAACCGTCAGCGTCAGGATCAAGAAGACCTTGCCTCGTGGGGCCTGCTGGCCCTCAGTGCTCCAGACCAGCATTGCTCTGGTAACGGTCCAGTTCAGTCCGAAGTACTGCAGTTGCGTATTCAACTGCACGCTGCGGGGAGCATAGCGTGAGAGATCCGGCTTACTCGTCAGAGGGATATCCATCTGAGCCTCATTGTCCGTGCCCAGACGCAAAATGAGCTTGCTGAGGGGGACATTCAGTGAGGCGGCAAAGTCCAGCAGATTGTTGCGGCTCGCCTGGGGAGCAAGCGGGCCATTGGCAGTCACAAGCAACGGGGCCTGCGCACCTTTCCCGGGCACAAGCAGATGGGCACACTGGTAAAGATTATACACGATTGGGCTGGCTGTCGGATTCTCCTCATGCAAGGAGATACGCAGCATCCCGTCTGCCGTAGCTTGGGCATCATCGGCGAAGGTCTGCGCCTGTTGAACGCTCTGGATCGTCAGGCGAGCGCTAGCATAAGTCACCGTCGTATTCAGCGTCAGCGTCGTCACCGGTCCCTGTGCGTGGCTCTGGAAACCTGGCACGGGCAGACCGACGAAGCCAGCGACGATGTAGCCGAGGACAACGAGGAGCACAAGGGCGAGCAAGACGGGGAGCAGCCAGCGCTGCCGTGGAAGCCGTCTGGCGAGCGGACGCGCTGCCACGGCGGGCGCCGCTGGTGTCTGCTGCCCAGATACAGGCTGCGGTGGCTGTGCGCTCAGGTAAGAGAAAGCCTCGTCCGCGCTCAGGCCACAGCTAGGGCAGAAACGCTGGCCGGGTCTCGCCGGGGCGCCACAGCGGGGGCAAGACGACAATGGCGAATCCTGCGCCATAACCAAAGACTCCTTGGGTGGGTACTCTCTCTGGGCTTGGCGTAGTGACAAAGGCGGGGGCTTCTCCCCCAAGCCTCTCGCTACCATTGTAGCATAACGCCTCGTAAAGACAGTGTAACTCAACCCTGCCCCAGAGTCCCATGTCCGTACCTGTCCGGGCTTCCTGAATGGCAAGCGCCGGGCGGCCAGGCGAAAGAAAGGGTCGCTACTGGGGAGAGAAGATGATATAATGGTGAGGACTTTCGGAGACTCGACCGTAGGCCCAAGCCACCATCAACGCAGAGGACGTAGACAAGTATCAGTAGGCAAGCGCTAAGAGACATGAGGGGGTCAAGACCTGTGCCTGAGTTCAAAGTAGAGTCACCATTCACACCAACCGGTGATCAACCGCAGGCCATAGCGGCTCTCGTCGAGGGCCTCAAAAAAGGTTATCGCATGCAGACGCTGCTCGGAGTCACTGGCAGTGGCAAGACCTATACGATAGCCAAGGTTATCGAGCAGGTGCAGCGACCAACATTAGTGCTGGCCCCCAATAAAACCCTAGCAGCGCAGCTCTACAGCGAGTTCAAGGAATTCTTTCCAAATAATGCAGTAGAGTACTTTGTTTCTTACTACGATTACTATCAGCCAGAGGCTTATATTCCACGCACCGATACCTATGTAGAGAAAGAGAGTCTTCTCAACGAAGAGATAGAGAAGCTCCGTCTCTCAGCAACCAGGAGCCTCTTTGAGAGGCGCGATGTTCTGATCGTGGCCTCAGTTTCCTGCATCTACGGCCTGGGCAGCCCGGAAGAATACGGTGAGGTAGTACTCACGCTGCGCGTTGGTGAGGAGCGGCGGCGTGATAAAATCTTGCGTCATCTCACCGAGATTCAGTATGAGCGCAACGACACCAACTTTACTCGGGGGCGTTTTCGTGTTCGTGGAGATGTGCTGGAGATCTTTCCGGCCTATGAGGACGTGGCGGTGCGGGTTGAGTTCTTTGGCGATGAGATTGAGCGCATGACGGAGATCGATCCGTTGACTGGCGAAGTGCTGGGAAGGAGGCAGCGCCTGGACATCTATCCAGCCAAGCACTGGGTCACGACACGCGAGCGCCTCAACCATGCCATCGAATCGATCCAGGCCGAGCTGCAGGAGCGCCTGGCCGAACTGGAGGCCCAGGGGAAGCTGCTGGAGGCGGCCCGTCTGAAGCAGCGGACGAATTTCGACATTGAGATGCTGCGCGAGACCGGCATCTGCTCGGGTATCGAGAACTATTCGCGACACCTCTCAGGACGTGCCCCGGGTGAGCCGCCCTGGACGCTGCTCGATTACATGCCCGATGACTTTCTGCTGGTGGTCGATGAGTCGCATATTGCCCTGCCCCAGGTACGCGGCATGTACGAGGGCGATCGCTCGCGCAAGCAGGTACTGGTGGACTACGGCTTCCGCCTGCCCTCGGCTCTCGATAATCGCCCGCTGACCTTCGCCGAATTTGAGCGCCAGATCAACCAGGCGATCTTTGTATCGGCCACGCCTGGCCCCTATGAATATGAGCACAGCGAGGCAGTCGTCGAACAGATCATTCGCCCGACGGGCCTGGTTGATCCCGAGATCTTGGTGCGTCCGACCCGGGGCCAGATCGATGATCTGGTGGCTGAGATTCGCAAGCGGGTCGAGAAAGGGCAGCGCGCCCTGGTCACAACCCTGACCAAGAAAATGGCCGAGGATCTGGCCGACTATCTGCAGGAGCTAAACATCAAAGTCCATTATCTGCACTCGGAGATCGACACCATCGAGCGAGTCGACATTCTGCGCGATCTGCGTCTGGGTGTTTATGACGTGGTGGTGGGCATCAACCTCTTGCGCGAGGGTCTGGACCTGCCGGAGGTCTCACTGGTGGCGATTCTGGACGCGGATAAAGAGGGTTTCCTGCGCTCGGAAGGCTCGCTTATTCAGATGATCGGGCGAGCCGCGCGCCATGTCGAGGGCACGGTCATTATGTATGCGGATACGATCACTGGCTCCATGCGGCGGGCCATTGATGAGACGAACCGCCGACGTCGCTTGCAGATGGCCTATAACGAGCAGCATGGAATAACCCCGCGTGGTATTAAGAAAGGGGTTAAAACGCTCTCGGAGCGTATCAAAGCCATGAGTGCGGCGGGGGCCGATGAGGGTCATCAGGAGCAGAAGGCTGCCGTAGCCCTGGCAGGTATTCCCAAGGAGGAAGCCCTGCGTCTGATTAAGAATCTGGAGGCTCAGATGCGCGCCGCTGCCAAGCAGCTGGAATTTGAAAAAGCCGCTGAGCTGCGCGATCAGATCATTGAGATCCGGCGCGCGATGATTGAATAAGCCGGCCAGGCACGCTCAAGCGTCAGTCGCGTGCTGGATCATTACCTGGCCGGATGCATTGGCAGAAAGAGCAAGAGGGCAGGAGCACTTTCTGCGGCGCTCACTTTGCCAGGCCCCCGTGCCTGGCTCGAAAAGAGCAAGTTATTTACATGTGTGCCTGCTTGAAAGTCAGGCTTGCCGGAGTCCGGCACCACTACCTACCCGACCAGGAAGGAAAGGATTGGCAGTACTATCAGCTATGGCCCAGCAGAGTCCACATTGTCGGCAGCAGACCCAGCACGGTTATCGTACAGCGACCCAGGAAGCCGGACAGTCTGAGCAATCCGAGCAATCTGAGCAGTCGGAAGAACGTCTCTTCCACACCGATCGGTGGTGTAGTCCTCATCTGCCTCCTTGTTGGCGGCGGCAGTTAGAGGCAGGCAGCGCAGTAGCAAGTGACCACCACTTCGCTGAAGCTGATCATATTGCGTGCTGGCAGGAGGCAGCACGTTTCTTTGTAGCAAGCGCGGCACGTGGCACAGACATACAGCGACAGCAGCTCATCCTCAATAGGAACGACGCCATTGCTTACCCCGCGTTCCCTCAGCCGCTGAGAGCGGCGATACAGGAGGAAGCCCGCGACCTCACCATCAAGGTCTGGCCAGCTCGAAGGGTGCCGCAGCGGAGTTCCTGCGTCAGTAGCAAGGTCTGGCCTGCCTCGGTCTCTGGCCTGATCGTGATCAGGAAGCGCCAGATCCACACGGCCTTAAGGAGTGGACCGTTGGTGCTTAAGGCGCGGGTCTTTGACCAGGAGCCGATGACCAGCTTCCTCCTGGTACAGCAACTGAATCTTCTACTACCGCAGCTGGGCGGCCCACGGGATAGTGGGCGTGACCTGAAGAGGCCGCTCTCTACCGCGATGACCGCCTGGCGGATTGCCAAGCCTGAGTCTGAGCGACGCACAAGCGCAACGATCAACTGCGCCCACTGGACCAAGGTGGTCCACTTGCTGGTAACCTGTCCTGCCAGCAGGGCCTGGCTCCCTCTACGCAAGCCCCTTCGCGACCGGCGCGCTGCGTGGCTGGCGGGTGCAAAGTGGCTCTCTCGTCGCCAGGCTTGTTGAGCGCTGGGGAGCGGTGGCTCTGGGCTTCTGCGCCCCGGTTGATCCTTTTCCCATGCAGCGCCCGCCATTCCTCCCCAAACTGCTGAGCTGATCTCTTTCCATTCGCTTGCTCTGGGGAAGATGTCTGCCCATGTCTCCCCGGCTGATCCCTGCTGGGAGGCTGCGCTGACCAGCGATCGAGGCACGCTTGCTTGTGGATGAAGAGCAGCTTAAGCTCAACCGTAGTGATACTGTAACGATGGTGTTCGATTACTCGTTCAGATGAGGAGGCAGGCCAATGATGCGGCTCCCCTTAGTCATCATCCGGGAGCTGGATGCATTTCTGGTTCAGCGTCGGCTCTGAGTTCCCTCTTCCGAGGGGAGAGAGCCAGTTGGCTGGGCTGCGACAGCAGTCGCCTTGTGGTTCCGTTGACCTGCTACCGTATAATATCACCTGTGCTCAAAACGGCACTTGAATTGATTGCAGCGAGTCGCTAACCTGGCAGTCTGGGCCGAGTAGGAGTGAAGACTCGCAGATTTCATACTTTTGACGTCTACAGGAGGAGTAGCCCGATGCTTGTGCATTTAATGCTGGAGTTGTACGGCTGCAAACGGGAACTCTTGATCAGTGAGCCGCTGCTCAGGCGCGTGCTGGACGAATTCCCGGCTCGGGTGGGGATGGAGAAGGTCAGTCCGGTGCACCTCTACGACATCGAGACGCCGAATCCGCTCGACTCCGGCATGTCCGGCTTTGTGATCATTGCCCAGAGCCATATTAGCCTGCACGCCTGGCCCGAGTACGGCGAGGTTGATATAGATATCTGCTCCTGCAAGGAATTCAGCCAGGAAGACGCCATTGCCTATGCCAAAGAGATGTTCCAGACGGAGGATGTCGAGGCCCATTTTGTAGTCCGTGCCACGCGCTCACTGCGCCCGGACACGCCTGATCCGGTGCGCTATGCCGAAGCAATGGCGGCCCGTCGTGCCAGGCAGGCGGCCCTGGGCGAATCCAGGTTGACGACGGAGGTGTCCTAAAGGCAAGGACAAGAGGCCGGGGAGTGGCGCCACGGCCCTTCATCATCAGTGTCGTCCGGGTATCCATCCCGGCTGAGGAGCTATCTGCGACAAGTGGATAGCTCCTCATTTTGTCTCATAGGTCCTGGCTTGTGGAGCTGAGGGAGCGGCTTTATCCGGCCAGGAACGCTCGGCTTGTCTCCAGGCCAGTTCGTCTGTTATCCTGAGAAAGTGCGCGGTCCCAATTGGGGGCTGCCTTCATCTTGCAAGCGGGAGGAAGCAGCAATGGACCCATCCAGCGCTGGAGCGCCAGTGATGCGCCTGAGCTATGGCCCTTTGCCCCTGCACTTTGGCGAACTGCGCCTGCCGTCTGCTCCAGGACCTCATGCCGTGGCGGTGCTGATTCATGGCGGCTTCTGGCGCAATCCTTATGATCTCTCTCTCATGCACGGGCTGGCCGAGGATCTGACGGCCCACGGTCTGGCCACCTGGAACATCGAGTACCGCCGCCTGGGCGACGACGGAGGAGGCTGGCCTGGCACGCTGCAGGACGTCGCCCAGGCCGTTGATGCCCTGCGGCAGGTGGCGGGGAGCTATCATCTTGACCTCGAACGGCTCGTCTCTGTTGGTCATTCCGCGGGAGGGCATCTTGCTCTCTGGCTGGCGGCGCGGCCTCTGCTCCTGCAGCGGGCGAGCGGTCCTGAAAGAGAGCTGTTTGCCAGTGAGGGAGCCTTGCCCTTGCGGGGCGCAGTTAGTCTGGCGGGGGTAATCGATCTAGAGGCCGGCTGGCGGCGCCATCTGGGACGTGACGCCGTGGCTGAGTTGCTGGGAGGCGGCCCCGATGAAGTGCCGGAGCGCTATCACCTGGCCTCGCCGGCGGCTCTGCTTCCGCTCGGCGTCCCCCAGATCTTGATTCATGGAACGGCAGATGATCGTGTACCTGTAGAGATCAGCCGCGATTATGCAGCTCGCGCCCGTGCTGTGGGTGATCAGACCACGCTTGTCGAGCTGCCCGGCGTCGATCACTTTGCCCTCATCGATCCCCATTCATCGGCCTGGCAAACAACCCGCGACCTGGTGCTCTCCCTCTCTCGCCGGAGCTGACACGAGGACGGTGGGCGAACGGGCGCGATCGGGATGGGGAGCGCGGCGGCGGTGGTAAAATCTCGGGGACAAACGACCAGCATCGACGCCGGGCACCCTCTCGTCGCGGCGCTCTCCTGGCTCAGCCTGCTCGCTCCAACTCAACTAAGAGGACGTGCGTTTCGCCCACAGGCCAGTTTGGGAGACAAAGACATCGTAGCTACCATCAGCTGGATTGAAAACGGCATTGCCGTAAGAGGCCTCCACGAAATTTGAGAGCCAGCTGCCCTGCTGATTGCGCATCGTCTGGAAGAAGTTATCATCGCCCCCGTTCAGAACCACGACCGTGTGCTTGGCATTCGCCTCCAGGTTGGGATCGTCGAAACGCCCCTCCAGGCGCGTCAGCTTGTAACCCGAATGAAGGCCCAGGACATTCAGCCAGGCCGGGTACTTAACGATGTCGCCCTGGAGCATCCACTCATCGCCGGCCACAATGTAGAAGTTATCCGAAAGCTGGCTGCCATCCTGGCCATAGAGAATCAGCTCGACATTCATGGTGTGGGGCATATTAGCAACAGGATGAGCCCGAACCTGGGCCACCTTGATGTCGCCGGTCAGTCCAATATAAGTCTGCATCAGCGAAGTCAGCCAAAGCAGCAAGATTGCGAACAACAATAGAACCAGTCCCCCAAGACCGTGGCCCACGCGATAGCGCCGCCGATAGCGAAAAAAGCGTCGGTGAGGATGGTCATACCAGCCGTGCTCCCAGGCTTCTTTCTCGCTGCGATAGGGATGCTTTTGACGGTAGTAGACCTTCTCGCCACGGACCACGCCGTGGATGGCGTAGATAAGCAGGGCCAGGCCAAGGAGTGCGATGGCGAAAAGCAAAAGCTGCTGCCAGCCGAAGACAAAAGGTGTATTCATCGGGCCTTCCTTATCGTTTCTGCTCCCCGGTATTGCGGGAAGGTTGCTTCCCTTCAGCCATTGGAAAACGCTTCTCTAACAGAAAACACGTCCTGCCGGGGGTTGTGGTTCTCTTCGAGAAGAATCTTACCGGGCGCGGTCGGGGGGGTCAAGTGACAGCAGATCGAGAAAAAGGACGGCGAGGAAGAGCGGGCCAGGCGATCGAGAAGAGAGTTGTCGGTGCCAGGCCGAAGGGCGGGACTGATTCCGCAGGAGGAGGGTGTAAGCTGGTCCGGTCGGCGCCGCCTGCGGGCAAGAGGTTGCTGCAAGAGAGCCGAGATGACAGCAAGCGCCGACACAGACCAGACAGGATAAGAGGAACACAATAGGCACGAGCGAGTAAGCGGCTAGCTAGATCTCTGGGAGCAGCGCAGAGGGATGGCGCTGCAGGGCGCCGCAAGACTCGCGGATCACAAGGCTGGTGGGCAGAACAATGCGCGGCGCCTCACGCGGCGACTCCTCGGCTGTAGCAGGTAGGGTCTGCCGTCGGCGTCGCGGCATTTGCTCCTGCTCGATCATCTCCAAGAGCAGTTTGATGGCCTGCTCGCCCATCGCGTGTACTGGCTGACGCACTGTCGTCAGGGCGGGCCGCACATGGGCCGAAGCTGGATTGTCGTCGAAGCCGACCAGGGCCAGATCTTGGGGGATACGCAGACCGAGCGTTTCGGCAGCGGCGATCACGCCATAGGCCATGTAGTCACTGGCGGCAAAGATCGCTGTGGGCCGCTCGCTGGCGGGGCGCGAAAGGAGAGCAAGGGCACAGCGCTGACCGCCCGCGGGCATAAAATCGCCCTCCAGAACAAGTGAGGGGTCAACTTCCAGGCCCGCCTCCTGGAGCGCGTCACAGTAGCCCTGATAGCGCTCGTGGGAAACGCAGTATTTGAGCGGCCCCTGGATGTGAGCGATGCGCCGATGACCCAGCTCGATCAGGTGGCGCGTGGCTTCGTAGGCACCGCGCCGATTGTCGGCCCCAATCCAGGGAATGCCCTCCGGCGGCGGACTCTGGTCATCAATAAGCACAACCGGAAAGCCCTGGCGACGCAGCCGTGTCAGGTGCTGGCTGGATTGGCCCGGGAAGACGGCCAGCAGCCCGGCGGTCAGCCGCGTGGCGAGAATACGGTCGATGATCTTGCCACAGTCTCGCTCGTGGTTGGAGCTGCTGATGCTGTAGAGCACCATCTCATAAGAGGTGCTCTCGACAACAGACGCCACACTCAACAGCAGTTCGGGGATCAATGGCCAGGTCAGAGCTGGCACCAGTACGCTGATCAGGGGATTGCGCCCAGCGGCTAGACCGGCAGCAGTGATGCTGGGCACGAAACCTTGCTCCTCAACAATGCGTAGGATGCGCTCGCGCGTCGCCGGGTCGACATCCGGCTTGTTATGGAGGACACGCGAGACGGTGGTCGTGGAGACCTTCGCCAGGCGTGCAATATCGAGT
>NZ_JADGIA010000033.1 GCF_019683635.1 Thermogemmatispora sp.
ATTAAAACACCCCCCCGGGGGCCGCGGGGGGCGGGCGGCGCCGGGCGGCGCGCCCCCCCCCCCTCCGAGGTGGGCGCCTGGCCGCTCTTTGTGGCTCACGCTGATGTGATCAAGCTGCTCCTGGCTCACTACAGTGGCTTGCCGCCTGCGCGAGCACCCCTGCTGGGGATCGATAATGCCTCGGTGAGTATCGTAGAGCTGGAGGGGGAGTTGCCTCCTCGCTTGATTGCTGTTGGCTGGACACCGCGCCCGGGCTGGTTGCGCGCGCCGGAGGCGGCACGTGCTTCTGTAGCCTCGCCGCCAGCCTCCCTGTCGTCCCCAGCGGCTTCGCCTGGTGCTGGCAGCCAGCCTGGCGAAAAGGGTACAATAGAAGGAGAGGCTTAGCGCGCTGTCTGGCTGTTGTCTATGCTGAGAGAGTGCTGGAAGGAAAGAAGCAGCATGTTTGATCCGCGAGATCCTTACGAGCGCTACTGGTGGCATTACGAGTCACGCCGCCCGCTCTCGATTGCGCAGATCATCGCCCTGGGCTCAACGGATGCGGAGACGGTAGCCTTGATCTGGCTCATGCTGGAGCACGGTGCCTCGCTCACTGTGGCTGGACCGACTGATCCTCAGCCTGGCGTTGGCAAGACCACAACCCTCAATGCCTTGCTCCAGTTTCTTCCCGAAGGGACGGCGCTGGCCTATATGTCCGGCATGTATGAGGATTTCTCTTTCACTCGCTTGCCCGATGTCGATCCCACTCGCACCTATGCTCTTTGCAATGAGGTCAGCGATCATTTGCCGATTTATATGTGGGGACGGGTGGCCCGTCGCTATCTGAAGCTGCCCTCGCAGGGCTTCCATATCGCTACCAGTGTCCATGCCGATACGATTGATGATGTGATCCGCATGTACCGTCGCGATCTCCGCCTGGAGGTCGAGGATGTTCGGCGTCTGGGCCTGGTGATCAATATGGGCCTGGTAGGGCGCATCTACCCTCCGCGTCGTCGCTGGTTCACTACCCATTATCTGCATCCTGCGGCCCCGTCCGAGCGACCCGACGAGATCGTCAAGCTGCCTCTTTCCGTCTGGAATCCAGAGGACGATAGCTTTGAGCATGCTGATGCCTGCGTGATCGATGAGCTGGCCACGATCGCTGGCTTGCCCTCTCAAGAGTTCAGGGCTGCTTTTAAACGCCGTGTCACCTGCCTCCAGGAGATCTCTCAAGGACGCGGTATCGATATGCATGAAATGTTCAATGCTATCGAAAAAGTGCGAAAACAGGAGCGCCAGCAGCGCTCGTGAGCCAGCCTGACCTGAGTCAACAGCCTCAGCGGAAATATCCGCGCTTCGCCCGCGTGTTCTATGTAATGGCTACAGCATGGCGCTGTAGCCATCATGGTACATTGTTGTCTTCCGCCTGTTTTCAGGAGAGGAAAGGAGGGACGCCTGTGTCCGCGCATCTGCTCTCGATGGCAAGCGAAGGGCGCTGGCCCCGCATTTGCAACTCATAACGATTTCTGCCAATTCTTGTGAGGGGAAGGAGTTTGCGCATTATGAGGCATGCCATTGCCATGCTCTGCGTCCATACGTCTCCGCTGGACATGCCGGGGCAGACGCCGGACGCGGGCGGCATGAATGTCTATATTCGTTCTCTGGCGCGTGAGCTTGGTCAGCGCCAGGTTGCTGTTGATATCTTTACCCGTCGCACTGATGACCATCTTCCGCCGATCGTTCCGCTTGGACCCCGCACGCGAGTCATCCAGGTTGAGGCCGGCCCGGTTGCACGCTTGCCGAAGCATGATCTCTATCCCTATCTCCCCCAGTTTTCTGCCGCTGTCGAGGCTTTTCGTCAAGCTGAGGGCCTGAGCTATGATCTGATTCACAGTCACTACTGGCTCTCTGCCTGCGCCGGCCTGGAGCTGGCGAGTCGCTGGCATGTTGCGCATGTGACAATGTTTCACACCCTGGCCCAGGTGAAGCTGCTCAGTGACCCCACCAGTCAGGAGCCTCCCCTGCGTGCTGAGATGGAAAAACAGGTCGTGGCCGAAGCCGATCGTATTATTGCCGCGACGGCTGAGGAGCGGCTCCAGCTGATGAATCTTTATGCAGCCTCGCCTGCCCGCATTAGTGTCATTCCCTGCGGCGTTGATCTGCGTCACTTTGTCCCCCAGGATCGCTTCCAGGCTCGTCAGCGCTACCGTTTGCCGCTGGACCGCCCTTTGCTCCTCTTTGCGGGACGCCTGGACCCATTCAAAGGGCCTGATCTACTCCTGCGCGCTTTGGCGTTGATGGAAGAACAGGCTGAGGCTGTCATTGTTGGGGGCAAGCTGCGCGGTGATCGCGAGCTTCAGCAGTTGCGTCGGCTGGCGGCCTCGCTTGGGCTGGCGGCTCGGGTACATTTTCTTGGGGCTTTGCCACCGTGCGAGATGCCTTTTGTCTACAGTGCCGCCGATGTAACGGTCGTGCCCTCTTGTAACGAAAGCTTTGGCTTGGCGGCGGTGGAATCGCTGGCTTGTGGCACACCGGTCGTAGCGACGCGCGTCGGGGGGCTGGCGGCGATCGTACGTCACGGCGAGACCGGTTATTTGGTACCTCGTTGCGCGGGTTTCTTCGCTGAACGCCTGGATTTCATGCTACGTCATCCTCTCTTACTGGCTCAGATGCGCCGGGCTGCGCGTCCTTCGGTGATGCGCTTTAACTGGCAGCAGATCGCCTCGCAGGTGCTGGATGTCTATGCCGAGCTGCTTAGTGATGCACGCTACCTGTTAGCGCAGTAGGGTGGGTCGGGCGACTCTTCGCTGATTGGCGCCTGCCAGGTCGAAGTTGATGACTGCCTGACCTCTCCCCCGGCTGTAGCAGCTAGAATATGAAAATAGAAGAAAGATTGATCTCATGAGGAGGAACAATGAGTGATGACACGCGCGCGCCTGCGTGACCTGGGAATCAGTGTGGGGCATCTCCCTCCGGGTCGCTTCAATGCCATTACCGATGTACCTGGGGTCCTGGTGGGCCACTGTACGCTGATCTATGATGAGCCGCGGGTGGCGCGCACAGGGGTCACGGTGATTGTGCCGCGCGAGGGAAAGATCTGGACGGATCAGGCTTTCGCTGGCTATTTCAGCCTCAATGGTTGCGGCGAGATGACTGGCACGGCCTGGATAGAAGAGGCCGGCCTGCTGCATACACCTATAGCCATTACCAATACCAACGCTGTGGGGGTGGTGCGTGATGCTCTCTGTGCCTTTCCTACGGAGCGGCAGAGTGAGGCTGGTCTGGCGGCGGTTTCTTCTTCATGGACGGGTGCCTTGCCGGTGGTAGGTGAGACCTGGGACGGCTGGCTCAACGACATTGCTGCTTTCCATGTGCGCAAGGAGCATGTCTTTGAGGCGCTGGAGGCGGCGAAGGGGGGAAGCGTTCCCGAAGGAAACGTGGGAGGGGGTACAGGAATGATCTGCCACGAGCTGAAGGGAGGGATAGGGACAGCCTCGCGCCTGGTCGATTTAGGCGATGCTCGCTATGTGTTGGGGGCCCTGGTCCAGGCTAACTATGGCTCACGTCATCTGTTGCGCGTCTCCGGCGTGCCCGTAGGCCGTGAACTCAGCTATGAGAAGGTTCCCAGCCCCTGGTCTACTCTGCCGCCTGCTGGTGGTCGAGAGGGGGCCGGCTCGATCATTGGCATTATTGCCACGGATGCGCCGCTGCTGCCTCTGCAGTGTAAGCGCCTGGCACGCCGCGCCGCTCTTGGTCTGGCGCGTGTGGGCAGCATCGCCAGCAATGGCAGCGGAGACCTCTTCCTGGCTTTCGCTACCGGCAACCATCTGCCCGCGGGCCAACTGCAGCCCTACGCTCTGACGATGTTGCCCCATGATCGGCTGGACCTCCTCTTTGAGGCCGCTGTTGAGGCGGTTGAAGAAGCTATTCTTAACGCACTCACTGCGGCTGAAACGCTCAGTGGCTGGCAGGGTCGTACCGCCTATGCTCTGCCTTTGGATGAGCTGCAACGCATCATGGCGCGTTATCGCTAGCTAGCGGCCTTGCGCTCCGGCACGGCGCCGGGTATGCGCGAAGGGACGCAGGTAGCGAGCGAGTCGCGGGTGCAGAGAGCGCAACAGCGTCAGGTCCTCCTCAGTCAGGGGCCGAATCAAGAGCAGGAGCAGGACCGCCCCTATGAGATAGATAAAGCCTGCCAGGGTGAGCGTCGGGAAATTATGCGGACGCAGCAGCAGCGATGGTGTAGCGGCCAGGGCTAGGGCCAGGAGCAGACGCAGGGTATAGCCGAGGGGATAGCGCTCTGGCAGGAGTCGCCAGAGGAAGCCGAGCAGCAAGGCGCCACCGATGATCTGAGCCAGTCCATCGGCGATCAAAGCGCCCGCCGGCCCCCAGCCAGGGATCAGCACGACCCCAAGGATGATGAGCGAGAGCAGACTGATCCACTGGCCAAGCACTACCTGCCAGGCTCTCCCCACCACATAGAGCGTTGACTGATGGATGCTGGTACCAAGGGTCCGGATTAGGATCTGGAAAATCAGGAAGAGGGCCAGGAGCGGCCCAACTGGCTCATAGCCTTGATAGAGCAAGTGAGCAATCAGTGAGGCGTTGAAGAAGCTAAAGACCAGTACCGGCGCAGCCAGCAGCGTTTCGATCTTGATGAGAGCCTGCCAGGAACGGGCGAGCCGGGCATAGTTCTGGCCAACGAAGGCCGCCGCCAGGGCCGAGCCGGCCACGCCGCCGAAGCCAGTCACCATGAGTAGGCTGGCGGTGTGACCAAGCTGATAGGAGAGGTTGAAATAACCAATTTCTGCCAGCGGCACGGCGAAACTACCCAGTAGAATGATTACTGTCTGCTTGAGTAAGGCGCCAGAAACAAGGTTGGTGAGCCAGGCCGAAAGCCCCAGGCGAATCACTGGCTTGAGCGGCTGATGATAGCTCGCTCCACCTTGGAGCAAGAGCGGCGCCTGCCAGATGAGGAAGGCAGCGGCGCTGGCGAGCGAGACCAGTGCCTGCATCCAGAGCAAACCGTCGACGCTGCCGCCCAGTCGCAGCACCAGGTAGCTCAGAGGAAGTTGCACCAGCTGGGACAGGCTGCCAATGACGAAGACGAGGCGCATGCGCATGAAGGAAGCACAGACGGCGGTTTGCAGACTGAAGATGCCGTTGCCAAGGACGTAGAAGGCGATAGGCGTGATATGACGTAGAAGCTGGGGGTTGCGCAGTCCGTTGGCCAGATCGCTAGCCCAGGTCCACGAGCTGGGAAGAAGACTGAAAGGCCAGGCCAGGGCGGGTAGAGCGAAAAGCATCACCCCCATGCACAGAACCAGGGTCAGGCTGCGTAGGAGTAGCAAACGCCGAATCAAGGCCGCTGCTGCCGGCTGCCCATGCTCAGCCAGGACTCTGGGCACATAGGTGGTTGTGGCATCCTCCAGCCCAAAGGCGACGATGTAGGCAATGGTATTGAACGCCGACATCGCCACCGCGTAGACGCCATAGAGTTCATGACTATTGACAAACGCGCGGGTAATGATGAGCGTCAGAATGAATGAAGAGAGGAAAAACCACAGCCCATATGCCTGATTGAGCAAATAGCTGATGGGGGTCCGGCGCAGCAAATGACGCGCTTCGCCCTCGGCTCTACTGTTCTCCGAGCTGGTCGCAGAGCTGCTATCGCTGACAGTATTAGTGCTACTTACGCTTGCACTGACCACCGCTGCGAGAGAAGGGTGACTCGGCGGCGGGTCGTCTCGCTGGTCGCCGTCCTGTCTGCCCGATCCCACCTGCAGCGTTGCCAGTGGCACGGGCTGGTCTGCCGCACTTTGATCGAGCTGAGAAGCCTCGCTGGTGAGCTGACCAGTGTAGAAGCGTTTCAGTCGTAAAGGGTGAAACCTGGGTCGCTGCATAGCTCGTAGTATACACCTTTAACCAGATTGGTGCAGCTTGAAGATATGTCGTCCTAGCCAACCAATCCCACCCAGCAAGGCGAACAACTCCAGAGTGCTGACGTTGGCTGTCACATGGTCCGGTGAGACCAGGTAGAAAGCCCCGATCTTGGAGGTGGCCGCCACTAGAAAGAGACCCAGGCTGAACCAGGCTGGCAGCGAGGCATAGAACAACGCTCGCTGCCAGGCGCGGCAGAGGAAGCCGATCAGGGTTGGGAGTACATAGAGCAAGGCTGTCACAAGAGGCGCCAGGGCTGGAGGGTAGGGACCGTCCAGGGCCGCTGCCGCTGATTGGGGCAGCAGGCGCGTCCAGAGTTGGGCTGGCACCAGTGCCGTTAACAAGAGCAAGGTCTCAAGAACGATCAGACAGATGACGGTAATATGCCAGCGCTTCTCTTGCTCAGCTGTTGGTACACTTAACCGCAGCATTATGGTTTTCTCTCTTTACAGTAGAAGATCAGTCAAGAACAGAAGCGGCAGAAGAAAGCGTCTCTGCTGCTCTGAACGGTTAAGCGAGCTACTGTGGTAAATGCAGCAGCCCCAATTGGTATTTCAGCATCAGAATACGGCGTACAGACTCATCGATTCGTTGAACGCTCAATATCCCCGTTTGCACTGCTGATTTCAGAGCTTCCAACATTGAAGCTGCTGTCTGGGCTGAGATTGGCCCCATGAGCAGATCGGCCCCAGCCTGGACCGCCATCACTGCCGCCTGGCTTTCGCTGTAGTGTGCACTGATCCCCTCCATCGTCAGGCTGTCGGTGATGACCACGCCCTGAAAGCCGAGCTGCTGGCGAAGAATACCGGTGATCACCTTGGGCGATAGTGAGGAGGGTGTGCTGCTGTCGACTGCTTGCACGATCTCATGGGTGACCATGACCGCGTGGACCTGTCCTTGCTGGATTAACGTGCGATACGGTAACCAGTCGTTGGCCTCCAGCTGGGTCAGGCTGCGCGTGAGAACAGGTAGCCCGCTGTGGGGGTCAACGCTAACGTCGCCCAGGCCCGGGAAATGCTTCAGGGTGCCAAAGACCTGACCACTCTGCTGTAGTCCTCGCAGGTATGCTCCTGCCATGCGTGTCACGAGGCTAGGGTCGCTGCCGAACGTGCGCGTGTCCAGTTGAGGGTTATAGACGCTGGTCACGTCGACGACAGGGGCAAGATTCAGATTAATCCCGTAGGATGCCAGGTCGTGAGCATCCTGTAGACCGGCGGCCCGCGCGCGCTCGGGGTCATTAGTAGCGCCGATCTCGGCGGCTGAGGGGCGAGGACCATCGAGATCGCGCAGGCGATCGACTAGTCCACCCTCCTGGTCAATGGCGATGAGTAGGGGAATGCCACTTCCGGCGGTGCGAGCCCCGTTCTGAATCTCTTGAGTCAGCTGCTTCAGTTGAGGAATGCTCATGATATTATTGTTGGCCGTGAAGAGTATCACTGCGCCGACATTTTCTTGGGTGATCATTGTGCTGAGATCCAGCGAATAATAAGGACCAGTGAATTGCACAAACAGCATTTGTCCCAACTTCTGGTCAAGCGTCATAGTGCGTAGAATCAGATTGATATAGGCTGCAGGTGTAAGCTGCTGCGAGCTTTCCTCTGTCGCGCCGGCTGACGGCGTAGCGGAGGGCAAAGCCGAACGAATCTGCTGCAAGACGTTGTTAGCGCCAGCTGTTGGACCCCAAAGCATAAAGGCCCAGCCTTGTGGTCCCACCAGCTGAGCCAGGCTGGTCGTGCTGGCGTTGATTACCAGAATGAGCAGGAGCATGATCAGGCAAAAGGCTTGACCGCGACTGAGTCGCCAAGCCCGCCCTTCTTCACTCCTGCCAACGGCTTTCAGGGCCGGCAGTTGGCGCGTGGGTAACAAGGCGAGAGCGGCGGCGGCTCGCTCTGCCACGTCGACCCATGTAGGGGGGGAGAAGGCAGGCACAGGGGCAGCAGCGGGCAGTTTGGCAGTTTCGATCTCGGCCAGCTGAGGCTCTTTCTCTGCCGGAGCCGGAGGTAGAGGCAGCTCGCGCGTCTCCTCCTGGGCGATTTGCTCAGCCCGTTTCTGCTCAGCCCGTTCCTCTTCACTTCGCTTCGGCTCAGCTCCTGCCGCTTCTGAGGGAGTGAGCGGTGCCAGGAGAGGCGCTTGCAGCTTTCTGGCATCGCTCCCGCCACCAGCTCTCGGGGAGGGACGAATGGGCGAGGGTCTGCCGGGAATCCTGATCGTGGCCAGCTTGACAGTATCCTCATCCTCTTGGCTGGTCTCAGGAATCTCTGCGGCTTTGCTCTGGCCGGGTGGTTGCTCTTTCTCCATGTTGGTGATACCTCATTATCGTGCTCTCTGTCAGGGACGCGCTTCTCTCTTCGCTCTAACAGAGGAGCTTGTCGCTCGCTTTGTCCTGCTGCTATTACCAATGACGCATTGCCTGTCTGCCAGTCCAGGGTCTTTTGTCCGTACTCTAGCCAGGCAACAGGAAAGGGGAGATCTAAGCATAGAGGCGTTTCAATAGGCTTGTTGGCTGGTCAGAAGCAGACAAGCAATGCTGGTCGCCTCTACCCTGGGTCGGTTGCCCTCTACGCAAGCTTATACCTTCTCCCTTGCTTTCTGTGAAAGCGGGTTCATAAGTCTTCCCGCTAAGAAGATAGCCTTCCTGGGCACCGGCTCTGTATGGCTGCTGGTTACCTCCATGTTGACACTTGTTCAAGTCACCGCTGCTACGCTATACTGTGACTGCTATCAACCGGCAAGTTCTGCGAAAGGTCGCTGGACGGAATGAGAGCGGAACGACATCCACAGGCCCTCGTAAGCGTACAAAAACTGGGAGGCAGGGCTACAGCTCTGCGACAACTCGCCTGGCCGCTGCTAGCGGGGACTTTGGCCGCCACAGCTGGCTTTGCTGTTGAGCTGGCGCTGTACTGGCTGCAGATAATGGCCGCCCACTGGCCGCTAGGGCGGGGAGATGCCCGTCAGCCTGTCTGGTTGCTGTCTTTTGCTTCCTGGCTTCCTTCGCTCTCCTTCGGTGGATGGTGGCCGCTGGCCATTCCTGTAGGGGTCGGCCTCGTTGTCTTTGTGATCACTGGCCTGCTACGCCGCCCGCTGGCCCTCCGCGCCTATGCCCGAGCTGCGCGTTCCTCCCTGGCAGATCCGCTGGCTATACTCCCGTTGTCAACTGCCTCTGGCATCTATGAAACGGCGCTCGCTTATTATCAGGATATCACTGATCAGAGTGCTCTGCCATATAAACAGGACCTCTCTTTCTCCGCTTTGCTGCAAGAGCCATCTGCTCAGCTGCTGCTGCTAGGCACTTCAGGGGCTGGGAAAACTTTTGCTCTCTCCATGCTACTGAGATCTACTCTCGATGCTTTCCTCCGCAATAGAGGAAAAGATACGAGATTGCCTGTCTACCTCTCTCTAGAGCACTATAGCCTCTATCTTAATAGGCGGTCATCGATGGTGTTCCCAGCTGAGTCAGAAGTGGAGGAGGGAGGGCAGGGCATAGGTGGGAGGATGAAGGAGGGTGAGGAGGGCAAGGAAGCAGCCTCTCAAAAACCGGCGCTGGTTGGCCTGCAGCCAGAGGCCACCCTTTTTGACTTCCTCCTGGAGAGCCAGGCCCCTGGTCTGCGCCATCTGCGGCCCTATCTGAGCCAGCTGGCGGAGCGTGGGCAGCTACTGCTCCTCTGCGATGATTTCCACCTGATCGAGGCAGCTTTCCGCGAGGCCGTCATCGCTGAGCTGAGCTATCTCATGAGTCAGACAGGTAATCGCCTGGTGGTAAGCGCCTGCGATCTGGCTCATGACGCTCTGCCGCAGTTGGAACGCTTGTTGACGGAAGGAGAGATGGCCTGTGCTGTCCTTACTCCGCTCTCGCCCGCGTTAGTCCGTCGCTTTGTTGAGCAGGCGCTGCGGGAGCAGCAGATTGTGACGCGGCGACAGTACACCGCTGGCCAGATTATGCGTGCGCTCGAAGATAGTCGCCTGCGCTATCTGTGTAGTGTGCCGCTCACCCTCTTTAGCTTTCTGGAGATTCTGGATACGCTCGATTTGGGGAACCCTGAGCAGTTCGATAGTCGTGGCCGCCTTCTCACTCATTTATTACACCTCTTGCTGATGCGGGAGTTGCGGCAAAAGCGTTGGCGTCGGGGCAAGCGCGGCCTGACAGAAGAAGAATTAGTGGCGCTGCTCCGCCGGCTGGCCTGGGCGCTCTATCTGAGCGGTGCGCACAATCTCATCGTTCTGCCCTCGGCCCAAGGGCGTCGTCAGAAAACGGCGGCCCGTGCCGCTGCTCTGGCTCTGCCTCGCTGGCTCGAAGAGAATCGCTCGATCCTATCGCGACAAGAGTTGGTTCTGCCGGAGGATCTCCAGGCTCCCCTGGTTGGGCCGTCGCTCCTGGAACACCAGCTTGCCTGTCTGGAGGCTGCCGGTCTGCTAGTGCTTGGCGGCGATTGTCTGCGCTTCCGTCACCTCTGGCTCGTGGAGTACCTGGTGGCCTCTGTCTTACTAGAGGTTGATCAGGAGACAAGCCAGGGAGTAGAGGGACGGCAGGCTGTCCTCGCGCTATGCTGTAGTGATGCTGCGCGCTGGGCGGGTCCAGTCGCGCTGTGGGCGGGCATTATCGATGAACCTCTCGATCTAGCGGAGCGCTTTGCAGGCTTGGGCGAAGCTCATCCCTCCTCTGCTGTGGCTGCTGGAGCTTTGGCGTTAATCTGTGTCGGTGTTGCCTGGGGGCCCCCGCGTTCAATGGCCGACGAGCCGCTGGGCCTGCCACCTCGCCTCTTACGCTTGCTCAGTGGTATCCTGCGCGATCCGGCAGGAGTTGAGCAGCTCGCTCGTCTGATTGGGCGGTTCGCCGCAGAAGGCACTCTGGAGATCTATCAGGGATTGTTGCCGACCGTGATGGTGCCTGGTATTGAAAACCTGCTGCGGCTCTGCGACCAGAAGTTGCTGTTGGATCGCTTCTTCGATTATCTCTACGAGGTCATCGACCTGCCTGCCTATGATAGCCAGGTCCGGCGTCTCATTCCCGTTTTAGGGCGCCTGGGTGAAGAGGTTATCCCCTATGCTGCCGAATTGCTGCGGCCAGCAGCCGATCATTCGTTACGCCTGCGGGTGGCAGCGGTGCGTATTCTCGCTCGCTGCGATGCGCAGCAGGCGGTAGACCCTCTGCTTGATTGCCTTGCCGATAGCGAGCAGGTGATCGTCGAGGGGGCGCTCAAGGCGCTGGTTCGCCTCGGCCCAACACGGGCCTTGGGGCCACTGCTCGACGCCTTAGAGCAGTATCTGCCCAGTGGCACGGCGGCGCGTCAGGTGCAGCGGGCCATCCTAGTGGTACTTGACTATTTTCTCAGCGAGACCGATGCGCAGCGTGCGCTTTCCGAGGAGCAGCGGAAGCGAGTGCTCACTGCGGTCTGCCCTCTCCTGTCTGGGCAGCAGCCACCCGAGGTACAGCGGGCGGCGCGTGATCTGCTGACTCGTCAGTTGCAGCGGGAGCCGCAGCCCGAGAGCGTTCAGCTTCTCATCCAGGCCCTGGCCAGTGCAGACGAGCTGCTGGTGCGCAACGCCATTCGTGTCCTGCAGCAGGGAGATGCGCGCCTGACGCCTTTGCTCCTGAAGCAGTTAGAAAGCCAGAGCACCGATGTCGTACGGGCCCGCCTGGTCGAGGTGCTCGGCGGCATCCGCGATCTGCAGGCTTTGCCCCTGCTGCTCAAGCTTCTGGCCGACACTTCGCCCCTGGTGCGCCAGCAAGTGGGGATCGCTTTGCAGCACGCCTATGTGCCCGAGAGTATTCCGGGCCTGATCGAGCTGGTGCTGCATGGCAAGGAAGAGCAGGTAGCCAGTCTGGCGGCGCGTATCCTCAGCGGGATGGGCGAAGAGGTGATGGAGCCAATTTTGCAGGCTTTGCCACAGATTGTACCCGGTCGTACCCAGCTGCTGATTCAAGTACTCGAAGAGTTAGATGATCCGCGCGTGATCCCGGCGCTGGTCGGCCTGCTGCAGGAGGCGCGAAGCGAACCGCTGCTGACGGTAGCTATTATCCGGGCCTTGGCACGCTTCGCCGATGGGCAGGTGGTGCCGCCGCTGATCGGTCTACTGGACAGCAAGGAGACGCTCATCTATGAGGAGGCTATTCTGGCGCTGAGCCGCCTGCGTGAGGTGGCGCTCTCCGATCTCCTGGATGCGCTGGATGTCGAGCCGGAGTGTGAAACCGTAGTGGCGGCTCGGGTGAGGCGGGCGATTCTTGGTATGGAGCCGTTTCCTGGTGAGCAGCTCATCGCTGTCCTAACCCACGGAAGTGAGGCCCAGGTCCAGCAGGTGGCGAAAATCTTCCAGGAGCGGGGGGCCGAGGCCGCGCTGCTGCTTGTCCAGCAGCTCTTCCATCCCGATGCACGCACTCGAAGCTATGTTCGCCAGATTCTCGATGGTATGGCCGGGCAGGTCCTGGTGCCTGCTCTCCTCGAAGTGCTGAATCGTCCGGCCTGGCGCCCGGTACTGGCCGAATATCTGGTACGCTATCCAGCTGAGGCCGTGCCTCCTCTCATCAGTCTGCTTGGTGATCCCGAGCGTGGTGATGCCGCGGTCTCGATCCTGCTGCTCTTCGGACCAGAGATTCTCTCGACCATCATTCCGGGTCTGGCTCAGGAGGATGAGCTGGCACGGCGACGGGCGCAGCAGTTGGTGATCTCGCTCGTGCGCCAACAGCCAGAAGCCATAGAGCAGGTGGTTCAGCTCTTTGGTCCCTCGTTGCCGCCGCGCGCCTATGAGAGCCTGGTGGCGATCCTGGCTGGCGATCTCGCCGATCTGGCTGTTCCCGCGCTCCTGGACGGCCTGGGCGATGCCTATCTCCTCGGCGGGGTTTCAGACGTGCTTGCCCGCCTGGCCCGGCGCCGTCTCACACCTGCTGGACGTGAGGCGCTGGCGGGGTTGGTGGCGGCTCTCCGCTCCGAGGAGAGGCGGCATGGAGCCGAGATTACCCTGGTCGAGTTGGGCGAGCTGGCAGTTGCTCCTGTGGGCGAGCTAATCACTGATCCTGACCCCCAGGTAGCGCGCGCCGCTCGACGTATTCTGCGCGATATTGGTACCCCAGCCCTCCCCTTTATCTGGGCTGCCTGTAGCGACCTGGCTAATCGTCAGCGGCGTGAAGCGGCCCTTGAGATCTTCCGCAGTATGCCGACGCTTGTCATTAAGGATGAGCTTCTGGCTCACCTGGCCAGCCGGACAGTGCAGGAAAGCGCAATGGCGGCAACGCTCTTGCAGGAGCGTATCCATGATGAAGCGAACAGCGCTGATCCTTCTCGTCAAGAAATGGTTCCGGCTTTGCTGGAGTATGTCCAGCATCCCCAGAGCGATGAACGGCTCTGCCGCCGCATTCTGGCTCTGCTGCTGCTGATGGGAGGAGAGTATATCGTCCAGCATCTGGTGCAGGCCCTCTATGAGCATTCGGAGCGTCAGGAACTCTTGATGCGTTGCTTTCTCTTCCTGGGACGAGAGGGCGAGACGGCCCTGTGGGAGATGTATCATGATCCTGAGACGCCGCCAGATCTGGCCAACCTGGTGGTCAGTATGCTGGGAATGCTGCGGGCCTATCCTGAGATCAGCGAACTGGCGCTGAGCCTGAGCCAGTATGGTCTCACCCTTAACAAGGAGCGCCTCCAGAGTCCTGATCAGCTGGAGATTTCCCTGCGGGCCCTTGGCGGCCTTCTGGCTGGAGGCCATTGGAATGTCGAGGCCCTGGAGGAGCTGCGCCAGCGTTTGAAGGAAGGCAGCCCAGAGCGCGATCTGGTGGAGGTCCTTCTGGGCTGGCGCTATGGGGCCTACATTACTCGCCTGGAAAACGATTTGCAGAGCGTTGAGCAGGCCCACAAGGAGAATATGCGTAATTTGACGGTGCAGCTTCTGCAGGCCCGTAGCCAACTGAGCGATATGGAGCATGAGCGCGAGAATCTGGAAGAATCACTGAAGAAAGCGCAGCAAGAGCTGGAGGTGGCGCGACAAGAGTTGACTCGTGTAACACAGGAATATCAACGCCTGCAACAGGAGCAAGGGGCCAGGAGCGAGGAGCTAGAACTGGCTCAGCAGGCCGTTCAGCGTCTCCAGGAACGCTTGAATGTCGTCACACAAGAGAAGCGCCTACTGCAGGACCAGATCAATCAATTACATGCCCATAATGCTCAGCTTGTTGAGCAGATCAATCTGCTTCAGGGTGCGGAGAATCCCTGAATGCTGGCGGCAGACTGCCGGCCACTGCTGGTGATAGGAGGAACGCACAGGTAGAACCCGGCTGGGTGTCCCCGGCGCCGGACCGGACCGGGCTGGGCTGGACCGGACCGGTCCGGACCAACCCCCTCCTGCTTCTGAGAAGCGCGAAGGTGGGGCGCTGTGGATTGGATAACGCAGGTGGCGATGGCCGGGCTGGTCCGGTTGGTTAGACCTCGTGCTCGGTTTCCAGGTGACGCCGGCGGTGTTGGCTGTAGAGAGCGTAGTCCCAGTCCAGATACGCTTTAGGCAGCATATCCTCGGGAGACCATTCCTGCTGCTGCCCATATTTCCCCTGATATTCCTTGAGCGTCTCGCCGACGTACTCGAAGGTGATCTGGCAGATGCGGAAGCCGACGGGAACAACAATGGTCGTCATGGTATGGTTGCTGATCTCCATTGTCCAGCGGCTGATATAGCCTACGTCGCCCACACCGGCGCAGCGGCAGACCGAGAGGCCTGAGCGAGCGACTGTACTGCGTGCGTACATTTTCCCCAGGTAGCCATTGCGACCACCGATGATCTCTTGCGTATGGGCGAGAATGGTTGTCCCTGGGCGAATGGCAATCTGGCCGTTCTTGGCGCGACGTGGCTCGCCCCAGTAGCGTCGGATCTCCTCCGGGTTGTCTAGATGCAGGATCTCAACGTTCGCATCGCCCTGAAAGTACCACTCACCCAGACGGCAATCATAGGAGTTGGTTCCGAGCTGGCGCTCGTCGAAAGGTTCGATAACAATGTTGCCGCGTGCAAGCTCCTCTTTGATGCGCTTATCGGATAGCAGCATAGATGATCATTTCCTCCGCGCTGGATGAACTGGCTCTACGAACCACCGCCATGATCTAACTCCTGGCCTGGACTGCTCAGGGGCTGGCGGGAAGGAAGAGCGATGATGTAGCTGCTATGGTATCACATCTGAGCCATTTTGTCTCGCGCCTGGCCGTCTGGTCCCAGTTCGTATGACTGGGCGAGCGGACCAGGCCCTCGCTGCTGGGCGCAAAGCGTTTGCCAGATAGCTTCAATCAGCTGCTCCCTGGCCTGCGCCTCCGCCAGAGCCTGGGAGGTGAGAGAGAAGAAGGCATGGTCCTGGCTATGGCGCTTGATCCAGCGGCTGATGATCATGATCTGGTCGATCTCCGCCTGCCCTACGGTAGTAGGTGGAGCTGGCAGGGCCGCAGCCCTGGCGAGTAAATGGCCCAGCGCCTGGCGCGTGGCCTGCTCCTCGTGAGGAACTCGTTGTAGTTCAAGCAGACGACCGTGACGGATTAGAAAAAGCTCGTTGTGGCCCTCCCAGGCTGAAGGATAGGCGATGAGCAGATTATTGGCGGCAACGGCACTGCTGATCAGGCGCTGACTGAGGAGAACCTCCTCGGCGCTCTGGAGCATGTCACGTAGGCGGGCGGCCCGTTCGTAGTGCAGGGCCTGGGCGGCTTCCTCCATCTGGTGACGCACACGGGCCAATAGCTCGGGGCGCTTCCCCGCCAGGAAGGCGCAGACCTCCTCGATCATCTGTCGGTAATGGCCTGGATCGGCCTGACCACTGCAAGGGGCCAGGCAGCGACCCAGGTGGTAGCGGAGACATGGCGCGCTGGGCGCTCCTGCTGGGGGCAAGGGACGGGTACAGGTGGCCAGTGGAAAAAGGCGCTCAAGCAGCTCCAGCGTCAGGGCCAGGCTGCGCTCGCTGCGAAAGGGTCCGAAATAGCAGGCCCCGTCGGCCCCTGGCTCGCGGGTAATGACAACGCGCGGGAAAGGCTGGTGCACGTCGATCTTGAGAAACGGATAGCGCGCGTACTCGCGCAGCTGGATGTTATAAGGAGGCTGCAGCTCCTTGATCAGCTGGGACTCGACGAGCAGCGCCTCTAGTTCGGAGCCGAGAGGACGCGTCTCAATGGCCTGCACTTGCTGGAGCAGACCATCGATTCTGGGCCTGACGCCTGGTCGGTGGTGATAGTAGGAGGCCAGGCGCGTCTTTAAGCAGCGGGCCTTACCGACGTAGAGCACGTGGCCCGCTCCATCTTTCATCAGGTAAACGCCAGGCTGCGCGGGGAACGTGCGTCGCCAGGCAGGATTAAGCCAAAGCGTGCCTGAGAGTGGTGACCAGACGGAGGGCCCAGGTCTCCGCTTGGCCGAGGGCCTTCCTGCCTGTTGGGACTCAGCGCGCTGTTCTGGCTGGCCTGGAACGCTGAGGGGCCTGATCTGCCCTGTGCTCAGCTCTTCCCGCTCAGTTGGAGCAGGCTGCAGATACTGCAGGAGTTGCCCATAGGTCGTTAAACCCTCCTGACGGGCCAGCCGCAGCAGCTTGACAAAGACCTTTGCGGTTGCCTCAGCGTCTGCCAGCGCCCGATGAGGAGTCGTCAGTGGAACGTGCAGCCGGCGGGCTAGTGCCGCTAGGCCAAAGCGGCGCTGATCGGGCAGGAGACGGCGAGCCAGGATCGGCACATCGATCCCTGCCAGGGGCAGCCGCGCATTGAGGGAAGCCGCCTCGTAGGCGAGGAAATGTAGATCGAAGCCCAGGTTATGGCCGACCAGGATGGCGCCAGTGCAGAAACGTAGCAGCTCGGGCAGGACCAGCTCGATCGCAGGGGCTGCCGCCAGACTTTGCTCATCGATACCAGTTAATCGTACAACGGCGGCAGGTACGGGCCGCTCAGGATTCACCAGGCTGTGAAACTGTCCACTCAACAGCTCGCCTCGTAGGCGCCAGGCCCCAAGCTCAATGATGCGATCGCGCCCCGGTCTCAGGCCAGTGGTCTCGGTATCCAGGACGACAAAGTCAAGATGCTCCAGTTCGCCTTGCCAGAGACTCCAGATGGCCGGCTGCCAGCGTCCTGCAGGATCGCGCTCAAAAAGGTCCGAGCTTGCCAGCAGCTGAGTGAGCGACTGGCGCGAAGGAAGCTCTAAGGCCAGCTTCGCCCGCTCCCGCAGTCCTTGAACGAGCCTCTCCTCGTCCAGCGGCTCCCCTGCCTCCTGGAGCAGGGCGTAGATCTCTCGTAAGATGTGACCAGAGCCGGCTCCGGCTATTGGCTCTGGCTCCTCAGCATAGTGCAATGATGGCCTCGACCTTGACATGTGGCGCTGCTGCTGGTGACCGGCCTCTTTTCAGATAGCCTTGAGAGAAGCAAAGAGGATAATGGCGAGCACTGCTCTCACATCCTGCCGATACCAGAGAGGATAGCACCAGGGATCTGAACTGACAAGAGCACGAGCCAGCAGGCACCGGCACCTCTAGATAGCGCTCCTCTTCCGCTTGCGCAGTGGTCTGTATCCTGTCTGGCCTGGCCTGCTGCAGCCAGCCGAGGCGAGGCATAGGACGAGGACGGCTCGCATTAGAGTCGCAGCGGATGAAGCTGCCCCAGCGCTCTTACTGGAACGCAGCCCGGCAGGCCAGTCAGCGAGATGGTATACTGATCCTATACTGCTCACCCGGGCGCCTGCTCTTCACGTCTGTCGGTGGCTGCCTGAAGATGCCCAGCCAGCCGTTGTGCTATGCTCGGAATCCTTAGCAGCAAGCGAGAAGAGCGTTATTGCTTAACATAATCTCTACCAGTGAGAAGTTGAAGATGGCAGCAGAAATGCAGATTCCAACCTTTCAAGATATACTGCGGGCCAGACAGCAAATTGCGCCCTATTTGCCACGCACTCCCCTGTACAGCTACCCAGCACTCAACGAGTTGCTTGCGACCCAGGTCTATGTCAAGCACGAGAACTATCAGCCGGTAGGAGCCTTCAAAGTGCGCGGAGGCGTCAATCTGATCGCACGTCTCACGCCCGAGGAGCGTGCTCGTGGGGTTATCGCGGCCTCCACTGGCAACCACGGCCAGTCGGTGGCCTATGCTGCTCGCCTCTTTGGGGTCAAAGCGCGCATCGTCGTTCCCGAAGGAGCGAATCCAGGTAAAGTAGCGGCCATGCGTGGGATGGGTGCAGAAGTCATCTTTCATGGTCCGACCTATGATGAAGCCAAGTCCTACTGTGAAGAGCTGGCCCGGCAGCATGGCTATCGTTACATCCATTCGGGGGATGAGCCACTGCTGATTGCTGGAGTGGCGACCCTGACCCTGGAGATTCTGGAGGACTGCCCGGACCTGGAGGTGCTCATTGTCCCCATCGGGGGCGGCAGCGGTGCCGCCGGCGCCTGTCTTGTGGCCCATACGCTTAATCCTGGCTTGCGCGTCATCGGCGTGCAATCCGAGGCAGCCCCAGCGGCTTACGAATCCTGGCGCCAGCGGCGACTGGTGACCGCTCCGAATCGCACCCTGGCTGAAGGACTGGCAACCGGGGTCTCTTTCGCCTTACCGCAGCAGATCCTGCAGGAGCAGCTGCGCGAATTCGTATTGGTCTCCGACGAGGAAATCCTACGCGCGATTGCCTGGATGGCTGAGCTGGCCCATACGCTGGCCGAGGGAGCAGGAGCCGCGGCCCTAGCGGCAGCCTATCGCCTGCGAGACGAGCTGCAAGGCAAAAAAGTTGCTCTCGTCTGCTCGGGCGGCAACATCTCCCTGGAGCAGTTACAGCGCGCCCTCGCTCTCCGCTTACAGAAACAGAATCAGTAGGGAGCCTGTGAGCGATCGGCGCTTATCCAGAGCAAGGCCGGAGTTCACGAGAACCGAGAGCATCGTCAGTAACGAGGGGAAACAAGCAAGATGAGCACTGTTGTTCGTATTCGAGAGATTACGCCAGACGATGCTGAGGCTTTTCTGTCGCTTTGTAAGCGCCTTGATCAGGAGACGCGCTTTATGCTACTGGAGCCTGATGAGCGCACCCTGATGCCAGACGAGCAACGGCAAGCGCTTGAAAACCTGCTGGCGACCGGTCGCTCGACCATTTTTGTGGCAGAAGCTGGGCAGAGTGGCGAGCTGGTTGGCTACCTGGCCATCAATGGAGGAACCTATCGGCGCGAACGTCAGCGGGCTACACTGGTCATCGGCATACTCCAGGCCTTTACAGGCCAGGGGATTGGCAGCCGTCTCTTCCAGGCGATGGAGCACTGGGCCCGGCAACGGAGCTTTCATCGTCTGGAATTAACCGTGATGGTCCATAACCAGCGCGCACTGGCCCTCTATCTCCGGCAAGGCTTTATGATTGAGGGTCTGCGCCGTCAGGCCCTCGTCGTCGATGGGCAGTATATCGATGAATACTACATGGCGAAACTCCTTGAATAAGCCTTCGGCATCGGCGGGGACGAGAGAGCAGCGTGGGCCGGTCTGCTGAACGGAACAGCTCTTTCGTCGGAGCTACAAACATGCTACAATAACAACCATGAGTGAGCTAACCTCGCGTATTGAACGCCTGCAATGGCGAGTCCACGAAACGATGGTGCGCCTTTGACCTGGCGCACAAACGAGAACAGCTTGCGGCTCTAGAGGCGGAGACGCTCCAACCCGATTTCTGGTCCGACAATCGGCGGGCCCAGTCTCACATGCAGCATCTCACAGCATTGCGTGAAGAAATCGAGACCTGGGAGAGACTAGAGAAGCAGCTTCAGGAGCTGCAGGAGTTAGCGCAATTGCTGGAAGAGGAGCCGGATGCCGATCTGGAGGCTGAGGTCACGCGCTCGCTGAATGCCGTGGAGCAAGAAGTAGAGCAGCTTGAGCTGGCTCTGCTCTTCAGCGGCGAGCACGATGAACGCGACGCTATTCTCAGCATCCATGCTGGTAGCGGCGGCGTCGATGCCCAGGATTGGGCCGAGATGCTGCTACGCATGTACTTGCGCTGGGCCGAGCGGCATCGCTTCCGCACCCAGATCTACGAGTACAACGAAGGTGAGGAGGCAGGCATCAAGAGCGCCACGGTCGAGATCGCAGGACGCTATGCCTATGGCCACCTGCGTTCCGAGATCGGAACCCATCGTCTCATTCGCCTCTCGCCTTTCGATGCCGCCCATCGCCGCCATACCTCCTTTGCTCGCGTCGAGGTTATCCCCGATATTGAGGACACCATCGAGGTAACCATTCGCCCCGAAGACCTCGATATCGATACCTATCGCTCGACCGGCGCTGGCGGCCAACATGTCAACAAGACCGATTCGGCGGTGCGCATCCGCCATATTCCAACAGGGATCGTGGTCACCTGTCAAAATGAGCGGTCGCAGATCCAGAACCGCGAGGTGGCGATGCGCATCCTGCGGGCGCGCCTCTACGAGTTGGAGCGCCGCAAGCGTGAGGAGGAAGTCGCGCGTCTCAAGGGCGAGTATGTCCAGGCCGACTTTGGAACCCAGATCCGCACAGTCACCTTGCATCCGTATACGATCGTCAAGGATCATCGCACCGGATATGAGACCAGCGATACCCAGGGGTACCTGGCCGGCGATCTTGATCCCTTTATTCGCGCGTACCTCCAGATGCAGGCGCAGCAGGCGGCGAGCGTCCAGCGCTAACCTGGCAGCCTGGCGGTGCCTGCTTACTCGTAGGTGGAAGAAGAGCTAGGCGGAGCCAGGCCAGTGATGGCGCCCTCTGCCGCCGCTGGCCTGGCTCGCCGGTCTCCACTCCCTTTCAGAGCGAAGCAAATTCGCGCAGACCGTAGTAGCGCTCGGGATAGCGCAGCTTGCGTAGTGCCTTCACCTCGATCTGGCGAATGCGCTCGCGCGTCAGTTTGAAGCGGGCGCTCACCTCGTCCAACGAGTGAGAACAGCCATCCTGCAAGCCATAGCGCATCTCAAGAATCGTGCGCTCGCGGGGATTGAGAATCTCCATTGCCTGCTGAAGATGGTCATGGAGTCGCTGACGTGCTTCGCTGTCCTCGGGGGCCATCATGCTGGGGTCCTCCAGCGTGTCGGCCAGATGATACTGTTCGTCATCGGCTACCGGAGCATCGAGAGAGACTGGCTGCTCCGAGATATTGAGAAGCTCGACAATGCGCTCCTTGGGAAGGCCGACCTCGGCAGCTAGCTCCTCGGGCAGCGGCTCAACGCCTTGCTCCTGATAGATGCGTCGGGCCACGCGCTTAATGCGGTAAATGAGTTCTACAACGTGCACTGGGATATGAATCGTGCGCGAGTGCTCAGCGATCGCCCGGCTGATGGCCTGACGAATCCACCAGGTGGCATACGTGCTGAAGCGGAACCCGCGGCGGTAGTCGAATTTCTGAGCTGCCCGCATGAGGCCGATGTTCCCTTCCTGAATCATGTCGAGGAGAGGTAGCCCCTGGTTCGTGTAGCGCTTGGCGATGCTAACAACGAGACGGAGATTTGACTCGATGAGACGCTGGCGAGCACGAAGGTCGCCTTGGGCCACGCGCTCGGCGAGCATTAACTCCTGTTCTGCAGTCAGCAGCGGATAGGAGCCGATTTCTTTCAAGTAGAGCTTAACAGTGTCATCGATGGCACTGCGTTCTGATGTCTCCTCTCCATCCTCATCCTCGTCCTCCTCTTCTCCCAGCTCAGCGAGGACAGCCTCTTCGCTTTCCAGGTCGAGATCGGAGGGGCCAGGCTCATCGAAAGCGGCGGCGGCCTGACGGCTGCGTTTGTTGCTATGCCTGGGTTGCCCCGCTCTCTTCGTTGGACGCTGGGCCGCAAAAGTCATGTCATCCATCTCAAGCAGACCAAGATGCGTCTCTGCCTTGTTTCCTCGCACTCCCATTACTCAAGCTCCTTATGGCGCAGATGAGGTCGCGTTGATCACGCTGCTCATGCAACCGATGCCAGTGGATTGAAATGGCCGCCCTGACTGAAGAACCAGGTGCGGCGCAGGATTTGCGCTCCCACATTTCTCTGGATTCGCAAAAAGCGTGCCAAAGGGTAAGGGAAGGTCGCAAAAAAGGCGAGGAGACCATGAGCCTGATGGCGAAGGGCCAGCCCGGCCTTGTCTCCGGGCGGAGAGATCAGAGAGCAGAGCGCCTGGCGAGCCGAAAGACGCTGATGTACCATCCAGGAATCTACTGGAGGGCGAAGAGATTTCCATCTCTGGGGAATTTTACTCACCCGGCTGCCTAGCCGGCCAGGCACCAGGCAGCTCTGCGCCGGCACTCGCTCGCCTCGCGGTAAGCCGCCAGGTTGCCAAAGGTGCAAGGGACTGGTGCAGACGGCGTCTCCCTGGACCGGGCCAGGGCTTGCTTCTCCCTGGTATGCTAATGTGTAGAGTGAGCAAACAGGCGGCGGAGTGGAGCAGGAGACGAAGCGCAAGAGGAGGATGCTGGTGAGGGCAAGCTCAGGTACGTTCACGTCAGCCCCCATCCTGGCCTCAGACGACGCTGACGATCCTCAGCCACGCTTGCTTCTTGCTTGCCATTTCGGCAGAAACAATTGTGTGTGACGAATAGATATGTTATAATCGTGTGGTATCGAAGAGATACACGCGCGAGCGGTTGGGATTGGCCGTTCCCAGCAAAACCGACCCCTCATAGGGAAAGAGGGTGTCACACAAGAGACAATCTGTGGTATGATAGCGGCGGCATGGACTATGTATGACTGCTGTGGGGACGCGGATGCAGAGGCGGAGGCTCCCCCTCGGCTTACTTCTTCGCCCAGCCTCGCCTGGTCTCGTGGTTAGGCAGGCGAATACAATCCTCCAGAGAGAAGGAAGGAGGCGATTTCGTGGAATTCTCGTTTCCTCGGTGTCGCAAATGTAGTGAAGGTGATCTGGTTCCGCTTTCGGACTTCGGCAGCCAGGGAGCTTCTATCGAGTACAAGGCCTGGGTCTGTACCAATCCCTCTTGCCTGTACAACATCAAGATTAGGAATGGAGATATCATCATTAATGAACCCATTAGTGATGGCTCTCTCCATCAGTACCGTGGCAGCCGCTCGTGAACCGGCCTCCAATCGCTAAGATCCCATCCATAATCAACGCAGTACCTGGATGGCTACGGTGGTGGGCAACAGGGATACCCGCCGCTGCCCTGCCCCCGATCCGGTTCGGTCGCGTGCAACGGGTTTCTTTGTGTGTTTAGCTGCTGAAAAGACGCTGGCACGGTGCTCTTGCTCTGCCTGATGCCTTTTCAGATTCAGCGCGCACTTGTAAAGCGAGGGCGTTCTCACCTGCCGCACGGCTCCGTCCCAGGTGAGCAGGCCCTCACTTACAAGTTCGCCACATTCGCTCTCTTCGCCCGCCGCTTCCTGCCCGGCTAATCCCCCAGCTCTTGGCTCTCTCCCGTGCCACGCAGGGCTTGCTTTCAGCTTTGGCAAGGTCTGTCAGTTGAGATGGCGCATGTCGAGTGCGAGCGCCGCTACTGTCCCTGCCTGCTGCTCTCTTCAATTGCTTGTTGCCTTTCTCGCAGCCCGGTGAACGCACGTGAGCTGGACCTCCCTTTACTTCTCAGGCGGGAATCGTCTACAATGAAAGCTGATGGCTGGGACCGGCAGGGGGCGAGTGAGACCTGTCAGTCTGCTGGTCTGGCCCCTTCTTGTCGTCTGCCTTTGCGCCCGATCATGGGCAGTCAACGCCTGCTTTTCCGAGATGGTAGGGCAGATGTGGAAGGAGAGCGCAGCGCGCTGTTGGCGAACGATTGAGCTGAAGTCTCTGATCGCCTGAAGGAGTCGAAATCACGGTGCTTAATAGATTTTTTGGTCGTAAACCAAAAGAGGAAGAAGGAGCTGCCAGGCAAGAAGAAAACGTTGCGGGGCAGGAGCGGAAGGGAGCGGACTCGGCGTTCGAACAGCGGCTGAGCTTTCTCAAGGCCAGCCTGAGTCGTACGCGCCGGCTCTTCGGGCGGGTGCAGGAGAGTTTCCGGCAAGACGAGCCGCTGACTGACACCTTCTGGGATGAGCTTGAGGAGTCCCTCATCGAGGCCGATGTAGGAGCCAGCACCACAACCTGGCTGCTTGAGCGTCTGCGCGAGCGGGCTGAGCAGGAGCACTTGCGTACAACCTCGCAAGTGCGGCGTGCCCTGCGCGAAGAACTGCTGGCCCTGCTCGGCAAAGCGGCGCCATTGCGCTTTGCCACTCAGGCGCCGCTAACGGTCATGCTCATCATCGGGGTCAATGGCTCGGGTAAGACCACTACGGTGGCCAAACTCGCCTACCGTCTCAAGCAAGAGGGCCATCGCGTCATCCTGGCGGCTGCCGATACTTTCCGCGCTGGAGCGATCGAGCAGCTAAAAACCTGGGGTGAGCGCATCGATGTGCCAGTCATCAGCCAGAACCCCGGTTCTGATCCCGGGGCGGTGGTCTATGATGCCATTCAGGCTGGCCTCTCCCGGGGCCATGATGTCTTGCTGGTTGATACTGCCGGACGCTTACACACGAAGTTCAATCTGATGGAGGAGCTGAAGAAGATCGGGAAGGTGGTGCAGAAGTTCCTGCCCGAGGGGCCCCAGGAGCTGCTCATTGTGATCGATGCGACCACGGGCCAGAATGCGCTGTTGCAGGCCCGAAAGTTCGCTGAAGATGTTGGCCTAACTGGCGTCATCATTACCAAGATGGATAGTACGGCCAAGGGCGGCTTTGCCTTTGCTGTGGCCGACGACCTGGGCGTGCCTATCAAGTTCCTCGGTACCGGCGAGAAGGTCACCGATTTGATGCCCTTTGATCCAGAGAGCTTCGTAGAAGCACTTCTGGCCCAGGATGAATAGCGAAGTCAAACAACTGCTGCTGCTACAGATAAGGGCAACATCAACGACGCATCGCAACGTCACAAACATAAGAGGGTACTGTTATGGCGAAGGAAGCGGCGGGCTCTTCCGGTGGGCCGCAGCCTGAGCGGTCTTCAGGACCGGGGGTTGCTCCCGATAATTTGATGGTTAAATGCCCCAAATGTAAGGAGATCCTCTATAGCCGAGACTGGGAGAAGAATTTAAAGGTCTGCTCGCGCTGCAACTATCACTTCCGCTTGACCGCCCATGAGCGGGTCAGCCTCCTGCTTGATCCCGGCAGTTTTGTGGAGCTGGACGCAGCGATGGTCTCGGTTGATCCTCTGAACTTTGTGAGCCGTTCCCAGTCCTATACGGAAAAGCTGCAAGAAGAGCGGGCAAAGGTCGGCCTCAATGAGGCGGCGATCCGTGGCTATGGCACGATTGAGGGGCTACCGCTCTCGCTAGCGGTGATGGATTTCCGCTTTATCGGCGGGAGCATGGGCTCGGTGGTGGGTGAGAAGGTGACGCGCGCTATCGAGCTGGGCCTGGAGCGCCGCTGGCCGGTGCTGGTGGTCTCGACCTCTGGTGGAGCGCGCATGCAGGAGGGTTTCTATTCACTGCTGCAGATGGCCAAGACGGTCGCCGCTCTGGCGCGCCTGAGTGAGGCCCGCATTCCCTATTTCAGCTTGATTACTGATCCGACTACGGGTGGCGTCACTGCCAGCTTTGCCATGCTTGGTGATGTGATCCTGGCCGAGCCGGGGGCTTTGATCGCCTTTGCCGGTCCGCGCGTCATCGAGCAATTTATGCATGTGAAGTTGCCCGAGGGAACGGTCAATTCCGAGTTTGTGCTCCAGCATGGGATGATCGATGCTGTGGTCCATCGGCGCGAGTTGCGCGCCACACTGGCCCGCCTGCTGCGCCTCTATAAGGTTCCGGAGGCTGAGCGGGAACAGCGGTCTGCCCCCGCTGCGCAGTCGTCGGTCGAGGCGGCAACACTCTTGTCTCGCCAGCCATCGCCGTCGCGGGCCGAGGTTGGAGGAGGTCAGGATGGTCTACGATCTTGAGTTTGAGAAGCCCCTGGCGGAGCTAGAAAAGCGCATTGCCTCCCTGCAGCGTAAGGGGGAGCGCCTCCGCCCGGAGGAGCATGTCCAGTTGCAGGAGTACGAGCGCGAGCTGCGCCGCCGCACGGAGGAGATCTATCGCGGTCTGACTGCCTGGCAGACGGTTCAGGTGGCGCGCCACAAGGATCGCCCCTATACCGCTGATTTCATCCACCTGATGTGCGAGGAGTTCTTCGAGCTGCATGGCGATCGCCGCGTGGGCGATGATCACGCCATCATCGGCGGCCCGGCCCTCTTCAACGGGGAACCAGTGATGATCATCGGCCACGAGAAGGGGCGCGGCATGCGCGAGAAGATGTATCATAACAACGGCATGCCTCACCCAGAGGGCTACCATAAGGCCATTCGCCTCATGGAGCAGGCCGAGAAATTCGGCTATCCGGTCATCTGCCTGGTCGATACTCAGGGGGCCTTCCCTGGCCTGGAGGATGAGGAGCGGGGTCAGGGCAGCGCTATTGCGGCCAGCCTCTATGCGATGGCTCGCCTGCGCGTACCCATCATTGCGGCGGTAATTGGTGAGGGAGGAAGCGGCGGCGCTCTGGCCATCAGCGTGGCTGACCGCTTGCTGATGCTGGAATATAGTATTTATACGGTGGCTGCTCCGGAGGCCGCCGCCTCGATTATCTGGCGCGATAAGGTCTATGCCCCCCAGGCGGCAGAGGCCATGCGCATCAGCGCGCGCGAGCTGTACGCTTTGGGGCTGATCGATGAGCTGGTGCCTGAGCCCCTGGGCGGTGCTCACCATAACCATCGGCTGGCGGCGGAGAATCTCAAGGCGGCCCTCGTCCACCATTTGCAGGAACTGAAGCAGATTCCAGTTGATCGCCTGGTGCAGATGCGCTACGAGAAGTATCGCGCGGTCGGACCATTTGGTTTTGCCTCGTGAGTACAAGAAGGGCCTGGAGCGCACGGTTTTCTGCTCGCTCACCCGGGGCTTGACGTCAGTCGCAGACTTTTGTATACTGGAAGCTGCCAGAGCGAAGGGCAGGTATGCTTGCTGTCAGCCTGGCAGCTTTTCTGAGTCTGAGTAGCTGTTTGGCACATTGCTCCTGGCTCCAGAGCCGGTGTGGCGGAATGGTATACGCGCCTGTCTCAAAAACAGGTCCCGTAAAGGGTTGTGAGTTCGAGTCTCACCACCGGCACCTCCATACCATAGAGGAAGAGGGCGGAATGGCATTCTCTATGAAGAGTGTCGTTCCGCCCTCTGCTTTTGCTTTCCTTGAGAGCTGGCTGCCCTGATCCTGTGCCTTACCGCCTTAACTCGCGCTGCCGGGATAGGGCAGGGCTGAAGGCCGAAGGAGGGCGGCTGGCCATCTCCCCTGCCCGCTGCCGCTGGCTGAAAACGGGCTAGCTATGGAAAGCAAAGACTCCGAAGATGAGCGAGGCGAGTAACAAGGCGAAGAGTGTATTAAAAAGGGTGGCCAGGCCGTAGACCAGCACTGGGCGTAGCCCGGCCTCTCTAAAGCCCTCTAGCCGGAAGCCCAGGCCGATGCTCACGAAGGCCAGGGTGAAGAACCAGGTCCGCAGCGCGTTGAGATCGTTGATGATCGCCTGACTGGACTGCAGAAGATGTAGGTTGATTAGAACCGTCATAACGAGCGAGGCCAGAATGAAGCCAATGACGAACTTGGGGAAGCGGGTGAAGATCTCGCTCCAGCGCG
This sequence comes from Thermogemmatispora sp., assembly GCF_019683635.1. Classification (GTDB taxonomy): domain Bacteria; phylum Chloroflexota; class Ktedonobacteria; order Ktedonobacterales; family Ktedonobacteraceae; genus Thermogemmatispora. Next base: position 27,437 of record NZ_JADGIA010000033.1, read on the forward strand.
GTCGCTCGCGCCCGCTGTCCTGCTCGACGCGCGTGATCCAGTACAGGGTGAGCAGGAAGGCGATCAGGCCGATGAGTGCGTTCTGCGAGAGCTTGACGACGGTGGCATATTGCAGGGCTACCTGCCCGGCGATGGCACCGCTGGCCGTAACGGCGGCGGTAGTATCGATGTTGCCTCCAATCCAGGCCCCTGCTACTGCTTGACTGAGGTGCAGCCACTGAGCAATGAGAGGCTGCAGGAAAATCAGCGGCAGCGAGAAGACAATCACCAGGCTGGCGACATACCCCAGTTGCTCGCGCCTGGCCTGCACTGCTGCGGCGGCGGCAATGGCCGCGCTGACGCCGCAGATCGAAACGGAGGCCGCGATCAGGGCGCGCAGATGGCGCTCCAGCTTGAAGGCCCCGCCGAGGAACCAGGCGGTCAGGAAGACCGAGGTGATCAGCAGGACGGCCTGAATGATACCCCCTATACCAATTTTGAGGAGATCAAAGAGATTCAGGCCAGCTCCGAGGAGAATGACGCCCGTTTTGAGAAATAGCTCAGTGCGAAAGGCTGCGGCCAGCCGCTCACGCCAGCCAAGGAGCGTCAGAAGGCCGTTGGCCAGCAGGCCCAGGGCAATGGCGTACACGGGAAATTCGATGCTGCTGAGTGTGCGTCGGACGGTGCCGCTAAAGAAGGTGGGGAGAACCTTGGTCAGCCACCACACGGCTACGCTCAGGACGAAGACGATCAGCAGGGAGCCGAGCAAGGTGACCCACGATGCTCCCGGTCTGCGCTCGCTGGATGCAGAAATAACTGAGGTGCTTGTGCTCACGTGTCGCTCCTCCTCTCCTTTCCTTGGCCATGTCTACGGTCCAGCTCACTAATGCCTTGATAAAGATTCGGCCAACCGGACGAACTGACGTCTACTCAGCCGGTTATGGAATGGAATGCAAAATACGGGTGACGATCAGAATGATCAGAACCAGACCCAGGATGAGGGCCCACCAGTCTTCGTTCAGCAGACGGTACCAGGGACGGACAGCGACGCTGCCACTCGCGCTTGCAACTGGACCCTGGCCGATCCCACTAGAAGCTGCCTCTTCTGCTGGCTGGTCAATGTCGTTGGTCGACAGCGGCTGGTTTTCCTCTGTGGCCATGATCGTTTCTTTCCTCCTTCTCTCTTCCCAGACTCATAGTGCGCATAGAGTGACGAAAGGTGCTCCGCGCTCGCTGGCGTAGAAAGCTGGCTCTTCCTGCGCCTGGGGGTCCTTTCTGGTAGACACAGCACTGCCGAGTCTGGTGACTCTAAAGTTGACATTGTTGATTAATTTTGTAATGAAAGTGTGCCATAGCAACAGCCTCGCTGTCAAGGCCCAGACGAGAAAGCTGGTTTGCCGGTAGAGAGAGCGAGCAAAGAACGAAAGGTGAACGCTGCTCTTGGGGTCTCGCTCTATACTAGGGGAGGGGAAAGCGATGAGCCTGGTGCGTGATTCCTGGCGGCGCAAAGGCGCTGCTCAGCGCCTGCCGTGCGTTGTGGGGAGCAGCCAGTGTGGCTGCTCCCTTCGATGCTAGCGGTGAAGCACGCTGATTTCTCCGGCTGAGAGTAGTGCGACCGTTCCTTTTCAGCAGAAAACAGTTCTTCAGAGAGGTCCAGGATTGCTTTTCTGTCTGGATTAGCCCTACTGCAGATGAAATCGAAGCGCTCCTGTGTCAGCTGATAGCCCTCTTCTGCCTCTCACCTGACCAGACACAGACACGCGAGCAAGAAACTTCTCTTTCTGGTCATCCCGTTTAGCAAGGGTGGGGCGACCAGTGTGGAGAATTTGCAATTACTCTGCCGGAAATGCAACGCCAGGAAACGAGATCATCTCTAGGCCACGAAGGTGAAGAGGGAGAGATCCTTTGAGCCGACGAGGAGCAGTCAGACGTGCGGTCGGACTGCTCCCCGTGATCCTGGAGCCAGCAAACAGTGCTGAACACGCTCCCTTGTGGCTCAGCCTGCTCCTCTCACGATGTTGTTGTGGGGCGCAATGCTGGAGGAGCGAGCAGCAGCACCGAGGGGACACGCTCAGGAGCGGCGAGGCGCAAGAGTGCAAAGCCGGTCCCCGCCAGTCCTGTCATCAGTCCGGGTGTTTCCACCCCGAACGGTACACCACAGACCCAGCCCTGATGCTCCATGTTCTCTAGCAAGGCCGCGGCGATGCGTGGGATGTGTTCAGCGAAGGTCTCGCCGGGTAGCAGGCGGGCGGCGGTGATCAAGATATCCAGATTGCCCAGGTCCCCATGACAGAGGGAATGGTTCAGGCCAAAACCCTGGGTCAAGGTCGTACGCAAACCGGCTTTGATCTCCTCTGTCAGCTCCTGGTCATCGAGCAGCGAGAGCAGGGCCAGGCGCGACAGAGCGATCCCGGGGGCGCCATGACACCAGGCCACCATATAGTTCTCCCTCGCGGGCTGGCTGGCACTTGAAGAAGGTGGACGCTGGCGCAGATCCAGCCAGTTCTGGCGTGAGGGTGAGAAAAGCGTGCGCTCATAGGCCAGTGCTGCACGGGCCATCTCGGCAAAGCGTGTCTCTCCGCTGACCTGAGCCAGCTGCATCAGGTACAAGGCGATCCCCGCGTTCCCGTGAGCAAAGCCAGCCAGCGCGACCGGTTGACGCGTCGTTGGCCAACCGCAGCCGCTCTGTGCTTGAGGTTGAGCGTGGGCGAGCAGATGCTCGCCGCAGCGAATTGCTGCTGCCAGGGTCTCGGACGAAGGAGAAACATCCTGCAGGCAGAGCAGCGCTGCGATAGCGCCTGCGGCTCCGCCGATTACATCATAGACCTGATCCTGCTCAATCTTAGCCAGGAGCGGGGGAACCAGTTCCTCTGCTTGACGATAGAGAGCAGGCTCGCGCCAGAGAGCGCCCAGGTGGCAGAAGAGGTAGATCAAAGAGCCGAGGCCGTTGAAGGCGCCGATTCCGTAAGCGCGGGGAAAGTACTTGCGGCGCATAATCTGCTGCTGGATCGTGTGCAGGGCCATCCGGGCCAGCTCGGTATGGCGTTGCTCGCCTGTCAGGTGGCCCAGATAGGCCAGAAAGAGTGTGATGCCAGCCAGCCCATTGTAGAGATCGCCATCGGCGGGCAGCAAGTGCCACTCGCGGTCGTTCACCGGTGTCACGCCTAGCCAGCCGACATACTCCCCCTGGTAGAGAGCAAACTGACGCAGGCGGTTACCGATCGCCGAGGCAGCGGCCAGCAGCCGCTCCAGGGTTGGAGAAGTGCGAGCGGGATGCAGCTCCAGGCGTGTATAGCTCTGGGGAGTGGTTGCGTCGATCATGCTTGTGAAGGAAGCGCGAATAATCCACAGCTGCTTCTCCAGGTCCAGCTCGCTCAGCTCGGCCAGGCGTCGGCGCACCACTTCCAGACCAGGCTCGCTGAAGAAAGCAGACAGGCGTTCGCCCTCTGACGTAAAGAGATCGGTTGAAGCCGCTGTCGTAGTAAAGACTGGAACATCCCCACGCCACAAGTCACGCCGCTCAGCGGGGATCAGCGGCACCAGATACGGAAGGCGCTCTGTCGTAGCCCACAGCCGGTCAAAGAGGCGATCGCGATCCAGGGCATCGCGCAGCACATTGGGATGCAAACTATCGATCAGCAGCTGCGTATAAATCCGTGTTGGGCGGAGCACGCAGCGAACCTCAGCGTCGGCAAAGCGCGGAAGATAGGTCTCCAGCAGCTCCGAGCGCTGGGCCATGAGGAGGCGGTAGGCGCGAGTAAAGCCCTCGATGATGCACTGGCTGTAATCCAGAACATTGATATCCTGGTCATTGAGGCGCGGGCGATTCTCCTTCACGGGCAGCTCGACGCGTTCGTTGGTCAGGCGCATCTCATCGGTGCCTGTGCCTTTCCAGGTAGGAACAGGGCGCGGTGAGAGCTGGCCGGGCTGGCCGCCGAGGCCGCTCATATCGATCCCCTCACCCTCCTGGTTTGACCAGAGGCGTTGTGGCAACAAGCCCACGCGCAACACCGAATGGCCGATGGCCTCCAGGCCGGGCGCGCCCTGAGCCTGCAACACCTCGGGATTAATCTGGGGTAAGAAGAGCGTCTCCAGATCGATCAGCATCGGATACTCGCCGGAGGCGATAATGTTCTCCGCATGAAAGTCCGAGGCCTCCAGTGCGTAGAGCAAGGCCAGGTAGGCGCCCTGGCGCAGATAGAAGCGCTCGATCTCCTCACGAGAAGAGCAGTGGCGAGCCTGGACAAACTCGACCCAACCATAGTGTCCCCGATCAAGGACTGTCAGCGTGCGCAGAGGTGGGCTGAAGCCTCGTTCATTCATCCAGGCGAGCAGCTCCTGAAAATGGCGGTCGATAGCCAGCGAGCGCGGTTTATAAACCAGGCGGAAACCGGTGTCCCAGCGCAGCAAGATCACACTCTGCCCGTTGCGATGCAGGTCGCCGGCGCCCTGGTGAATCTCGCACAGCGAACCGGCCTCGCCATTGGTGAGGAAAGTGGAGCAGATCAGCGGCCAGTCGTCGGTGAGGCGTTCCAGCAGCTCCAGCGAGCGGCAGACCCAGCGCTCAAGCGTCTCCGTTACCAACCGGGCCAGAACCACGTACTCCTGCAGAAAATCGAGAGTTGCCTCACGCTTGCTCAGCTGCTCCAGGAAATACTGAAAGCGCTCCTCCGAAGTGGTTCCTTGCAAGCGGCCCTGAACCCGCGCTACATGAAGCTCCAAGACAATAGCGCGCGAGATCGAAGGCAGCAATAGGCCGGGGATATTGCGAGCCAGCAAATCAAGGACCCTCTCAGCATCGAACGAGGAAGAAAGAGAGCGCCGAGTCAGCTCCCGCAGGCCAGCGGCCAGCTTTCGTCTGGCGCGCCTGATCAAGGGCAGAAAGGGATGGAGGAACGAACGCGTGTGGCTTCCTTCCTCCAGGCCCGACAGAGGAGAGGACCAAACTGTCTCGGCCTCTTCCCCGTTGCCGCTTGGGCCAGCAACGGAAGAGAAAGCCTCACTGAGAGCTAGCAGCCAGGCGGGAGGAGTAGGGCAGCGTGCGCGCAGGGCCTCGGCGGGTTCACCCAGCAGGAGCAGTAGCTCCTCCTCGTCCAGGCTATCCAGTGCCAGGCGGGTAGCAAAGCGACCCTCTTCCTCGCTCAAGGCCGGTAGCTCTTTCCAACGCTGCAGACGCTGCTGGGCCCGCGCCAGAGCCTCTGCCTCAAGCGAATCCAGGGTAGGCGGAAAGGGGGCCGTGCGCAACAAGGCCAGGCGCTCGTTCAACGTCAAAGCGCGGTACCAGTCGGCCTCTTGCCAGCGACCCTGCAGATAGGAAACGGAAGCGGTGATAGTCTCGCTCGTTGTCTCGCTCATGGAATCACGCGCTGGGATGCAGCGCCAGGACAAGCCATCCCTTCGCCTTAGCCGGCGCTAGGAATCCTGGTGCTGCGCTGCATCTCCTTTCTTTCTTCTTCATTGCTCGGTAGTTACCGATGGATTGTGGCAGCAGTCGGTGTCTGCTGCTCAGGTGGCTTGTCAACATGGAAGAACAGAGGTGAGCGGTGCGAAAAGACTGGCAACCGCTGGAAGGTAAAGAGCGCAGTGGTAGCTGATCGCAACTGACTTGCAACGTGCGAAGCATGCAACAGCGGACTCGATCATTGATCATTCTCGGAGGTTCGACCCGGCTTGGAGCAAGCGCTGACAGGCAGAGGACTGTGGAAGAGATTCCCTGGTGTAAGAGTTCAGCAGGCGCCTGCTCGTCTACTCTACTATCTATCCTGAATACTGGATAGGTGAACGAGCGCCAGCAGGCTGAGCCTGTCTTGTCAGAGCAGCCTTAACTGGCGCGAACAGAGGGTCGGGACGGAGTCAGGCATCCCAACCCTCTGTGTATCCTGATCAGGCCATACCGAGACCCCTGGCGTGGGGCGACGACTGCTAGAGACAGCCGCCGGCGGCGTTGGTATTGCAGAGGCCGAGGAGCACAGCCAGGGACTGCAGACAGAGCACGGCAACCGTGTTATTGCACTCGTCGGTGTTGCCGTGACCGCCCTGGACGGCCTCCAGATCTGCATCAGTCAGCTCGACCTCACCGATGGGGCTCTCAGGCAGCAGGCTGAGCTCCTCCTCGCTGAGGCTCTGGCGATAGGCTTCATCT
>NZ_JADGIA010000205.1 GCF_019683635.1 Thermogemmatispora sp.
CCCCGGCCCCCGCCCCGGTACCGGCACCAAACCCGTTCCCTGCCCAGGGACAGGCGCCTGCTCCACCAGCAGCGCCACCCGTTGCCGCTGCGCCGGCTCCCGCCCCCTTGACGCTGGAGCAGCTCAGCCCGGCTTCTCCAACCCCTCCTTCTTCTACCAGGGATAATGTTGAGGAGCTGCTGAGTAAAATCGCCGGTAATACGGCCCGTGATGAGTCGCTGCAGCAGGTGGCTGGCGCCGTGCTCGCCAGCACGGCTTCACTGCCCGAAGGCATCCGTATGCAGGTGGTGCGCTCGATGCAGGATATCCAGCGCTACATCGAGCATGGCTTGCTGAATCCTGCCATCGATGAGTGCTTGAAGGTCATCGAAATTGCTCCCCAGTATCTGGATGTCCATCAGGTACTCTGCGAGATCTATGTGCGCCAGGGCCGCATCGAGCAGGCGATCACGAAGTATGCTATCCTGGTTGATACCTATATCGCCAATGGACGCATCGACGACGCGATCGCTACCTACCGGCGCATCCTGCAGCTGGAGCCAAATAATCTAACATATCGCATGCGTCTGATCAATCTGCTCTCCTCACACGGAAACAAGGAGGATCTGCTGCGCGAGCGGACTCAAGCCGCCGAGGCGTATCTGCGCCTGGGCTACATGGATCGCGCCCTCAGTGAGTTGGAGCAGGCGCTGCAGGAAAGCCCCACAAGCGTGCCTACCCGCTTGAATTATGCTCTGGCTCTCCAAAAGCTCGGTCGCTCTCAGCAGGCTGCCTCTGAATACCAGCGCGTGCTGCAGGTCGACCCGCGCAATATCGTGGCTCTGGTACGCTGGCATCTCCTGATGATTACTGGAGCCGCCCCCTCGGGGCGCGCTTCGGCTCTGGAGCTGCTGACTCGCATTCGCTGGCAATTGCGGGGTCAGGGCCAGCGTCATTATGAGGTGGTAGCACGCGAGTATACGCAGGCTCTCGAATTGCAGCCGGGTAACGCGGATCTCCATTTCTCGCTCGGTCAGATCCATCAGCAGGCCGGCTACTTCGATCGCGCCGTGGCTTCCTACCAGCAGGCAGTGCGCGATAGCGCGGTAGAGGTCCTGGCCCGTGTAAGTATGGCCCATTGCTTGCTCTCCCAGGGGAAGCCCGAGGAGGCTATTCAGCAATTGGAGCAGGCCCTGCAGTTGGTGCGCCGCTCACCGGCTGCTATGGACCCGACCATCTGGGCGGCTCGCCCCCGCGAGGATGACGAGGAGCATCAGGCTCCCGAGGTGGAAATCTCCCTCTTGCTGGCCAAGGCCTACCGCCGCGCTGGCAAAGAGGAGCAGATGCAGGCGGTGCTCCGCCGCATTAAGCAGGTGACCACCTATCAGGATGAGGTGGCCTCAGCTCTGGCCGAGATCTCGGCCCGCCAGGGCGATATCGATAGCGCCCTCCAGGAGTACGCTGAGCTGGCTCGCTACTATCTCAGTAAGCGCCAGGGCGATAACGCTCTCAATGTGCTCAATGAGATGGTGCGCCTGGCTCCCCAGGACCCTCGCGCCCATGCCGAGCTGGCTGAAATCTATATTAATCGCGGCCAGCTTGAGGAGGGCATCGCCGAGCTGCGCCTGCTGGCTGATATCTATGAACGCCGTAATCAGCGCGGTGAAGCCTCTGAAGCCATGCGCCGCATTGCCGATATCTATGCCGAAATGGGCAATAATGAGGAGGCTCTGACCTGCTATCGCCGCGCTGTGGACCTCGCTCCTAACGATATGAGCCTCTTGCGCGAGGTCGTAGCTTTCTGCTGGCGCATCGGTCGCACACGCGAGGCCACCGAGTATCAGACGGTGGTGGCTCGCTACTACTTCGAGACCCATCAGGTCAAGGAGGCCGTGGCCGCTCTGCAGCAGTTGATTGCCATCGATCGCCATAACTACGAAGCCTACGATATGCTCGGGCAGACCTATCAGTCGGTCGGCGAGTATGAGCAGGCGAGCCGCGTGTATAAGAACCTGGCACGCGTGAAGCCCGATAGTACCATTGCCCGTGAGCGTCTGGCTGCTTTGCAGGCGCTGCGCTCTGGCCAGTAGCCTGAGCCAGGTTTGTTCTGGCACGGCTCGGATCACCCGGGACCCGGGCTTGGAATCAGGGGGAGACTTATCCTGACTCGGATCGTGTGGGGAGATCAAGGCACCAGGGCTGACCTCTCCTCTGAAGCGGGAGACAGACCAGCCCGGTTGATGGGCTAAAGCAGCACTCAAGAAAATGGGGATCGGCAGGACCGTAGGGCCGATCCCCTCTTTCGCTGGGCCAGATCCTAAAAGACCCGCTGAGCGGCGCGCTCTCTAGCCCTGCTGAGAGACACCGGGCAGAGCCGCCTCGGCCTGTTGGGCATCAGCTGATCGCTGTGCCTGGGCTGTCCGTTCCCCGCCCGCTGCTGGCTGGGCCTGGGGCTGGCGCTGCAAGCGGCTCCGCTGCTGCTGATCACGCCAGCGCTTCAGATCCAGCAGACGACGATAGGCCTGATAAACAAGGGGCTTGTAGGCCAGGTCATGGGTCTCCAGGAAGCGCAGAGGATAGCCGCCGAAGCCTTGCTTGAAGATATAGACCCCCCATAGCTCTTGCCCTTCCTCCAGGACGTCGGGAATGCCACGGAAGTTGTAGTACCAGCAACCATGCTCTTTGGCCCAGCGGATGGCTGTCCATTGGAGCAGGTGATTGGGCATGCGATTGCGGTGTTCGTTTGAGGAAGCTCCGTACATGTACCAGCTCCAGCGGCCAAAGCGCAAGGCGAGTAGACCGGCAATAGCCTGCCCTTCATATTCGGCCAGAAAGAGGGCAGCGCGGTCGCCTTCGCTGTAGAGGCGCATGACGTCCTCGTAGTGAGCCTTCTCATGGATGAAAAAATGATCGCGCTCGCTGGTGATGCGGTAGAGGCGGTAAAAGGTATCCAGGTCTGCAGGCCCTTCACCCCTGCGTACACTGACTCCCTTGCGGGCGGCCAGGCGAATGTTATAGCGCCACTTCTCTTTCATGTTGGCCAGCAAGGTCTGCTCGTCGGGGCGGATGTCCAGCACCCACTCATGGCGGATGTGCATGGCGTAGGGCGTGCGGCGGAAGCCGTGCCGGCGCAAGGCGGCCAGCCAGCGCTCATCACCATCGGGCACGCTCGGCTCTACCTTGAGCATGAAGGCGCCGCGCCGCCGCGCCTCCTGGCGCACAAAATCCAGGAGCTGGCCCAGGGCCGGTGAGCTGGGATCGTCAATGACCGGCCCTCGCGGAGCGTAAAAGTAGGTTCCCAACACAGGCAGGCGCGAGACAAGGACGAGCATGGCGGCACAGAGCTGCCCCTGATCGTCGACGACTCCGGTATACAGAGCTTCGGCACCAAGATGAGGGGCCAGCTGCCCCCACTCATAGGACTGGGTAATATTGCAGCAAACCGAGGCAGCTACAAAGTCGTTCCACTGCTGCCGGTCGCTAATAAGGCGCGCTTCCATAAATTTTCCCTCAGAGATGGACAGATGCAACCAACGTTCATTATCTCTCGCTTTATCAGTGCAGTAGATAGCAGATCAGCGCTTACAGAAGGACAGTTTCCCACCCCTGGCTCAGGACGATGGCCGGCGCCTGATCTCTTCTTCTTTGGTCAGAGCCAGCCAGCCGCCTGCTGGAGCAAAAGCGCCAGCCCCCTCAGTCCGTTATCGCTGTTTACGCAAGGCTGGTGGTGAACATACGCGAGCGCGGAAGGCGCTCACTGGCTGGCGCCGGAGGACGAGGCTGGCTCTGCTGGCCGGGCGCCTTTCTCCTTTTTGCTGTCGCCCTGCGCCGAGGTTTCAGATTGATCGGCTTGACCGGCTGAGCTGGGCTTGCCTCCCTGTCTGCCGCGCGCCGCCCGCTCTAGCTCGACCCGCCGCCGCTCAGCTCGCCTGCGCTCGCGCCGAATCTCTACCAGCTTGCTCCAGAGGCGATACATCAGGGGGCGATAGACATAGTCCTGCGTTGGCATATTGAGGCGCGAATAGCCGCCAAAGCCTTGCTTGTATTCGTAGACGCCCCACATCTCTTCTCCTGGCTCCAGCACCTCGGGAATAGCACGAAAATCGAAGTGCGTGCAGCCCTGCTCTTTGGCCCACTGGATACAGCGGTACTGCAGCAGATAAGCGGCCTTCAGGTTGCGCTTATGGTTAGCGGTAGCCCCAAACATATCCCAGCACCAGTTTCCGAAGCGGATCAGCATCTTGGCTGCCAGGGCCTCGCCTTCGTGTTCGGCCAGGAAAAGCACTGCATCGCCGCGCGCGGCGAACTGGCGCAGGATCTCGCGATGGTAGTCTTTGCTGTGAATAAAAAAAGCGTCGCGCTCGCTGGTGAGCTTCAGCAAGGCATAATAGGCGTCGAAATCAGCGTCGCTGCTGGCTTCTCGCACAGTGACACCCTTGCGCCCGGCCACGCGCACGTTCTGCCGCCAGGTCATCTTGAAGTTGGCAAAGAGGGTTTCTAGAGGAGGCCGGATATCCAGCACCCAGCTGCGCCGTGGGTGGACAGCATAGGGGTAAGTACGAAAGCCGAGCGCACGGTAGGCACTTTGCCATTGCTCTAGACGTGGGTCGTCATCGGCGATGTTGGGTTCGAGGCGCAGCACTACGCTGCCTTCGCGGCGGGCGATAGCGTGGGCCTCAGTGATCAGCGCGGGAAGGGCTGGCGAGTCCGGCGCCTCGACCGAGGGACCGCGGCAGCTGTAGAGCCAGTTGAGCTGCAGACCGGGCAGGCGAACGGGAAGCGGCACCGGCGCGACCGAGACCATCATGGCGCCGATTAGCTGGCCTCCTTCCAGTGCGCCCAAGCGGTAAATGCGCCCACCAAGATACTTCGTTAGCTCACCCCACTCATATGATTGGAGCAGGTGCCCACCTGGCTGGGACGTCAGAAAGGCGTTCCACTGCTCGCGATCTGTGATTTCCTGCACAACAACTGTCATGGCAAACGCCCGTCCTCTTACAAACTTCAGCTTCCCTTGTTGTCCTGATGCAAGTTTTCAAGATATTCGCTTCTGAGCAGACTGTAGACGCGAACATCATGATATTTGCCGAAGCGCAGAATCGCCTGACGCAGGGTCCCCTCGTATTTAAAGCCGGCCTTCTCATCTGCACGCCAGCCGCCGATATTCTCCTCCATGTCCTGCGTCTGAATACGGTTCAGGTTCAGCTCCATGAAACCATAGCGGATCATCAGTTTGGTGGCCTCGGTACCGTAGCCCTGGCCCCAGACCGCGCGATCGCCGATGATAATATAGAATTCTGCTGTCTGGTTAATATAGTTAATATCCTTTAAACCAACGAGACCAATCAGACGATTGTTGCTTTTAAGTGCTACTCCAAAGATAATGTGCTTACCATCTCTGTATAGTTGCTCCAGGCGCTCCTTAGCACGAGAGTCGCTTGTCGGATAGATCGAAAAATAGCGGCGAATCTCCTCGTCGTTGAGCCAGGTCGCGTAGAGATGATTGTCCTGAGTGGGTTCCAGCGGGCGCAAGTAGACGCGCTCGCCGACGAGAAACGGATTCTGGAGCTGGGCAGTCTCTTCAGCCATCGTCTTCTCACTCCTGGGATAGAATGGTGCGCGCCACGCCTGCTGTTGAGCGCGCTAACGCTCCGGGGAGATGTGGCATGGCGGGCAGGAGAAACGTGCTAGACCTGTTCTTCGCTGAGCTGAGTATCCTGACACAATCGGCTAGTGCCAGTCCAGTATAGCATAGTCCCCCAAGGCCGACAACGCACGGGGCCGGTCTCTAGGACCACAGGGGTGCGCCTGCGCCGACGCTCAGGTTCTTGCCTCTTTGTCTGCCCCTCCAACTGGCTGGGAAGAAGGCAGTGTACTGAAGTGTACTGACCCACCGTCTTCCGTCGCCGCAAGGTCCTCTTGGCTGGCTGGTTTGCTGGCCTTCTCTGGCTCTAAACGAAGCGGGGAATAGGCCAGAGATGGTAGTGGATCTTTAAAGCGATGATGCGCGTGACCGAAGCGTCGATGGCGCTCTGCGAGAGCTGTCCGCTGGCCAGGGCCTGCTTGATAGCCGCCACAGCGCTGCGCAGATCGTAAGAGCTGCGCACTCCCAGGATCATATCGTTGCCTGCTGCCAGGGCTAGGACCACGGCCTCCGGCAGATTCCATTTCTTGGCGATACCCTCCATATAGAGCGCGTCGGTGATCACTACACCGTTGTAACCCAGTTCCTGGCGCAGAATGCCCGTCACAATGGTTGGCGACAGCTCCGCCGGCCAGACCGGGTCAAGAGCTGGCATCAGCAGGTCGGTTGTCATGATCATGCCGGGGTGGTCTAGCGACTGGGGGGACTGGATGAAGTGTTTGAAAGGCACCAGCTCGGTATTATAGATCTGCTCGCGGCTGCGCTTGATCACTGGGAGGTCGGTGTGAGCATCAGTTTGAGCGGCGCCCAGACCCGGAAAATGCTTGAGGCAGGCAATGACCCCATCGCCCTGGACAGCGCGCAGGTAGGCCCCTCCATAGTCGATGACTGACTGCGGCGTATAGCCCCACGTACGTAGATACTGATCGGGACCATTGACCACTGGCACATCCACATCGGGGGCCAGGTCGGTGTTCAACCCCAGAGCCTTCAAGTCATGGGCGATCCCGTGACCAAGCGCAGCGGCATTGCTGACCTTGCCTGTCTGGTAGACTTCCAAGGCTCCGGGCCGATGGCCGTAGATATTGTTGATCCGCTCGACAAAGCCACCCTCCTCATCCGCTGAAATGAAGAGCGGCATCCAGGCCCGTGCCTGCATGTGCTGAATATCGGCCCGTGTCTGCTGGAAGGTACGCATCTGGGCCGCGTACATAATCACGCCACCCGCATAGAGATCGTGAATCATCGTCTCCAGGTCCGCCGAGTAGGTTATTCCGTAATACTGAACCATGAAGAGCTGACCGAGCTTTTGGTCGAGAGTCATATGGGCCAGGTAGAGGCGGGCCAGGGCCTGCTCGTTCATGGAGGCCTCGCGATGACGCAGAGCCTCAATCTGGGCGGGGGTCAACGGATTGCTAATAAAGGGGCCGGCCAGCAGCGTCTCCTGGAGCTGGCTCATCTGCCGCGGCTGCCACGGTGCATCGCCCTGGCCCAACAGGGCCGTTGCCAGGAGCAGCAGCGCCCCACCGCTGGCTAGCAGGAGACGCAGGGTGGAGAGCGGGCGCCGACGGCGACGAGGCCGCTGTCGCAGAGGCGCAGCAGCGCTGGCTCCTGCTTCAGGGCGCTCTTGTGGGCGAGGGGCCACCATCGGAGGTTTGCTGTCAGTGAACATTGCCAGGTGACTCCTGCATTCAGGTTAGCATTTTTCTCTTATTCTAGAGAAGTATAACAAATGATACAGGTTACAGGCGCCAATCGTCGTACTTAGAGAGCGAGTGAAAGCAAGAAGATGAGCACATTACTCAGGCAGCTCCTAGGCCGAAGGAGGGACCGCGGGCAACAGATGATACTGCATCTTTAAAGCCAGAATGCGCGTCACTGCCTCGTTGACCCGCAGGATCGAGAGCCGGCCATCCTGGAGCGCCGCCTTGAGGCCGTTAATCATCGCCAGTGTTTGAGCGCTGCCGGTAGGGCCGAGGAGCATATCGTTGCCGGCATTCAGGGCCAGCACGGCGGCCTCTGGCATGTCCCATTGCTGGGCGATGCCCTGCATATAGAGTGCATCGGTAATCACCACGCCATCGTAGCCGAACTCCTGGCGCAGAATCTGGGTCATAAAGCGATAGGACAGCTCGCCGGGCCATTTCGGATCGATCGCGGGCATCAGCACATCGGTTGACATGATCATCCCTGGACGCATGTATGGATCGGAGGCGTTGACAAAATACTTATAAGGGGCCAGCTCGGTTGAGTAGATCTGGCTGACGCTACGGTTATCGGAGGGAAGGGTCTTATGCGCGTCCTCCGTGGTATCGCCCAGGCCGCCGGGGTAGTGTTTGATGCAGGCGATCAGACCGTCCTGCTGCATAGCGGCCATAAAAGGACCGGCGTACTTGATCACATCCTGGGCGGTTGTACCGAATGTTCGTGTCACCGTGTCATAGCCTGGCACAAGCATCACATCCACATCGGGGGCCAGGTCGACGTTGATGCCAAGCGCCAGCAGATCGTGGGCCATCTTATGACCCTCTTGCGAGGCATAGGCCACGCTCCCCGACTGGTAGATGTCCCAGGCTGAGGGACGTGAACCATAGATGTGCGAGAGGCGATGAACGTAGGGGCCACCCTCTTCGTCGGTGGAGATCAGCAGAGGAATTTTGGCATGCTGTTGCATCAGGGCAATATCATGCTTGGTCTGAGAAAAACTCTGCATTTGAAACTCATAGAGGATGACGCCCCCGGCATGCAGGTTTGTGATCATATTGTCCAGGTCGGGTGAGTAGTAATCGTCGGCGTACTCCACCATAATCAGCTGGCCCAGCTTCTCATCCAGCGACATCCGCGCCACGTAAAGGCTCGCGAGTTGCTTGTAGGACATATGGTCGCTCAGGTGGCGTAAGGCGTTAATCTGAGCCGGGCTATAGGGGGCAGCGATGAACGGGCCAGAGGGACTGCTGGCAAAGGGATCAGCTATCACCGAGGAAGGGAGCGGTCCGGGGAAGAGATAGGCCGCGTTGAAGTAGGCAAAAAGCGCTCCGCCAGCAGTGATGAAGGCCAGCACAAGCATGGCGATGCCGAGAAAGAGCCGTAGACGACCGGCGCGCCGCTGGCGTCGGGAGGATACCTTCCCCGATATCTCGCTCTTCCTGGGTAGCGCAGCAGGGGTGTCTGCTAAAAAAGTAGCACTTTTGACAGACTTTTTCGAGAACAGAGACATAAAGACTCCCAATAGAAACCATGCTGTGTATCTATTATAAAAACGTTATCAACAAATGTTTAAAATCAGGCATTGTCAGCGCGTTCTGGGCAGGGACCTGGGGTTGGTTCCTCCTCCTCTCTCTCTAGTTCTAACGCGCGGGAAGAACGATTTGTTACATCATGGGAG
>NZ_JADGIA010000206.1 GCF_019683635.1 Thermogemmatispora sp.
TTCAATATGTACGCTCATCCGAGCGCGCCTCAGAGCCGGGGGAGCTGCGCTTTTTCCGCTGCATGGGCGTCGGGCGCTGGCTCTTGCTGCACCTGCATGACTTCCTGGCTGCTGATGGGCTGGCGGGTCCTCACAGCCTGCTGCTCTCGGGGACAAGCTGGGCGGGCACCTCGCCGATCTATCATCTGCAGCTACCGGTCCAGGCGATCCTGCTACCACCGGAGGAGGAACGCCTGGCCATCGAAAAGAGCGACTTTGTCTATCGCTTCGCGCGCCTGGAGGAATCAATGGAGGCGGCTGCGGTCTCGGGCTTTCAGGGAGAGGAGCGTCTCAGGCATCTAGAGATCGTGCTCCGAGATCTGGCGCGACACGAGCATCTTGCTAAGGAGCGGCTGCCGAGCTCGCTGGATCGGCTGCGGGCTGAGCTGCCCGAAGGACGGCAGCGCATTCTCCTGGTCGTGGGCAGCTACGCGGAGGCCCGGCATGCCTATCACTACCTGCTCAACCAGGGATTGATAGCCCCGGGTGAAGCTGTCTACCTTGTCCCCGACGATGCCATCTTCGAAAGTCAATGGTCGTGGCAAAGCGATGATCGGCTGCCCCGTGGCCTGGTGAGCGAGTTGAGCAAACGCGACGCCTGGTTGCTCATTGCGCCTCTCCAGGCGATTGAGCGGGGCCACAACATCCTGAACGACGAGGGGAAAGCTGCGCTCGGGGCCGTCTGCTTCCTCGTGCGCCCGCACCCGCGGCCCGATGACATTCACTACCTGTTGCATAGCATGAACCGCTGGGCGATCGAGCGCTGTGCCGATACCAACTGGCTGCGCCGGCTCTGCGGTTCCGAGCCAGCGGATCTAGAGACACTTGGCAAGCGCTTCCGTCAGCGAGCCTTTGCGCGCTGGCAGCACCTCTTGCATCTGCGCCTGCGCTACAGTTCCCTGCCGAAGGAGGAGCGTCAGGCTCTGACCTGGACGCTGCTGGTCTCGCTCTGGCAGGTCATCGGGCGCCTGGTGCGTGGCGGCTGTCCGGCCCGCATCTTTTTCTGCGATGCGCGCTTTGCCCCGCGCCAGGCGGCCACGGGCGAGAGCGACTACGAACATACCAGCCTCATCAAGGGCATGCAAGAGGTACTCCGTCCTTACTTTGAGCCAGATGACACACAGGCTATTCCTCCTCGTGAGAGGCATCTGGCTCAGATTCTCTATGGACCCCTTTATTATGGCTTGAAGGGCATTGAAGAGAGGGAGCAATATTGATGGCCAATGACACAGTATTGCAGCCGATAGCCTTTTGCCTGGCGAGCGACAACGCCGCCGTCAGAGAGCGGCTGGCCTCTCATCCTTTCTGGGTGTTGGAGTTCCCCGAGGACCTCAAGCGCCGCCTGCGTGAGGTCCAGAGTCAGATCGTCGGGCGTGCGCCGGAGGAAAGCACTCCTCCCCATGTGGTCCTGAATCAGGCAGCGCGCCTGCTGATTCCTGACTTGATCTCGATTACCAGCCGTATCACCGATAGCGGTGTGCAGCCCTGGCTCTATGGTTTTGTCGACCAGGAGCGGCCTGCGGAGCCGCCAATAGAGGGCGTTCTGCTGCAGGCGCTGCTCAGTGCCTGGCTGCGCACCGTCTTTCGTTCTCTCTTCCCATCGCCCGCTCTCATGGATCTGCTCCAGAAGGTGCAGACCTTGCCTCTCGGCTGGAAGCGGGAAGAGATCGACCTTTGCTACTGGTCGCAGGCCCCGAATGGGACGGCTCGACCGTACCGCCAGGTTGACCAGCGCTGCATTCAAAATGGCTTTGTGCTCATGCCCGATCTGGTGGCTACCAGACTCTCGGCCTTAGAGCTGGCAGGTGACCACACGCGACGCTTTCGTTTCAAGCGGGCGCCCCTGGCGCCGGGCCGACATGGCTGCGAGCTGATTTCCTGGCCGCCGCAGCAGGAGAGCAAGGGGTCCCAGACCTGGTATTGGTCCATCGTGATCACGGTGACCCTCCAGACGGTGCCCTTTCAAAGCTATCCCCAGCTACATATCAACCTGGGCGTTCGACGTTGGGTCTCGCAGCCGCTGAAATACACGCCGGCTGAGACCATCAGCGCCTATCTGCTGGATAGCCTGCCCTGGCTCGCCGCCGACCAGCAGCGGCAGTGCTTTCAGGTAGCGCCGATTGTCAGGCGCAATCGCAAGGCTGGGGAGACGCCCGAGAATGGCAACGGTTGGATTGTCGAATATAGGTGGGCCGATTCGCTGGTTGCCCTGCTCAACGATCTGCACTGGGCCGAGCTGCTGCCTGATCCGCAGCAGCTCATCCAGCAGCCGACCGAATGGTTAGAGCGGGCTCTGACGGGTAGAAGCCCGCAGGCTGCGCTTGTCTTTCGGACCGGCATGAGGCCGGATCATGGGGAGGGAGCGGGCTTCTCTCTCAGCGATCGTCGTTTCATGGTGGAGCAGATCGCTGAGCTGCTGGCCCCGGATTTCGTACTGCGCTCGCCGCTAGAGCGCTATGGGGCGCGGCGCTTCATTACGCACCCGTCCAATCCTTTCTTCCCTCAAGAGAAGCAAGATCGGGAGCCGATGGCCCAGATGAAGGTCTGCGCTGAGCGTCGGCAGGCTGTGGCGGAAGCACTTGGGGACGGGCAGGCCATGACCATTCTTGTGCGCTACCAGACCGCGGAGGTGCTGCAGGCTGTGCGGCTGGCTTTGTATGAGGTGCTGGGCTATCCTCTGGAGACAGCTGAGGGAACGGTCTGGACAACACCAGAGCTGACGCTCACGGTGCGCTATGAGCCGCTGGGCGAGATCGGGAGGGCGCTGGGAATCAAGGAGCGTTCGCGGGGGCAGGCTGCCGAGCACTGGCGTCTGAAGATTCAAGAGCGAGCTGAGGCTATAGCGCAGACCTTACCAGAGGCGGCTGGTCCCTGCGGTGCCATCATCGAGCTGCCTGATGCCTACTTCTTCCGTCACGATGGAGATCCCAAGGCCGCCCTGCGTTTGGGCTTCGCCCGCAAGGGCTACCTGACGCAGTTTTTGACGCCGCCGACCTCTGACAGGGAAGAAGAAACCTCTAAGGAGACGCTGCAGGAGCGGGCCAGATCTGCCGTCCGTGATCTTCTGCGGCAGTGTGGCGTTCTCGGTGTGCCGCCGCGGCTGCTCCCCAAGGCCAGGGTCCACAAGCTGCCTTTCCAGATTCCTGAGCCGCTGCACTACCTGGCCGCCTGGGTCATTCACCGCAATCGGCGCGGCAGCGAAACCCATCTGCCCCAGTATCTGCCTGTCGTGGTCTACCTGCGCTCCGATAGCCGGCTTGTGCTGGTACGCGCGCCTGGCTTTGAGGACTGGCTGCCCTATCGCGAGGCTGCCCTGCAGCTCGCCTGCCTGGAGCAGGCCAGCCAGCGCGATCGCGAGGCCGTGCGTCAGTTCCTGTTCAAGACGTTGCATACGCTCCTGCCGACGCGCGGGGAGACCATCCTCTTCTGCGATGCCTGTAACCTGCGTCAGTCCTGGCCCTGGTTGGGGAACGAGCGCATCACAGCCAGTCTGCCGCCAGAGCTAGAGCGCTTTCCGCAGTTGCGCATTGTCCGCGTACGCAGTGCCTCGCCCGAAGTGCCCGAGTGGTATGCCTTTAACGCAAAGCGGCAGGCTCTGGGCAAAGATCCGTACCTGCTCTCGCAGGGGCTGTTCCGCGACGCGACGAATCCCACTGTCTTCTATAGTGTGCAGGAAAAGCCGCCCACGGCGCACCAGAGCAAATATAGCTCGAAGCTCTCACTGCGCCCGTTTGAGAAGTTGGCTACGGGACGGAGTGCGCATCAGCCTTTCGACGCTCCTGGGGGAATGGCCTGGAATCCGCGCATCGTGGAATTGACCATCGCCCGCCAGGGCCATGAGCAGCGCCCTGATGACGTGCTAATGTGTGCAGTCGTCGCCCACGAGCTGCGCGCCCAGATGGCCGTTCAGTTTGGATCGCCAATGATCTTGCCCCTGCCACTCCACCTGGCGCGCCAGCTCGAAGAGTATACGTTGCCGCTCCGCCCAGCTGAGCTACGCACGTGGCTAACCTCCGAGGCTGAGGCCGCAGAGAGAAGCGGCGAGGAAGGCGAAGACGAAGGCGAGGAGTAAATAGCCCTCCTGAAGAAGACGGTGGCCCAGTCCGGTTCGTTCGGCCCGATCCGTTCCGGTCGGGTCGGAGCAGTGCGGACGGGGCCACCGCCTCTGGCTGGTCGTGAGCTTACTTAGCTGACTGCTGCCGTCTCGGCGGTGCCAGCGGCGGGCTGCTGGCGCAGGTGGGGCAGGTTCAGCAGGAGGTAGAGCAGGCCGCTGACAACGGCCCCAATGATGCCGCTCAGGTCCATGCCGCCTAGCAGGTGGGCGAATGGCCCCTGCCAGGGCTGGCTTAGCCAGGGCAGGGTGGCCGAGCCGATAAAGGGGATGGTAGCGGCGAAGCCCACCAGCCAGGAGAGAACGGCTCGCCAGGCCACACCGCCGCGATACCAGTAGCGCCCGGCTCGCCCGCGCGTCAGCTCTTCGGCAGCGTAGCGCCCGCGGCGCAGCAAGAAGAAATCGATCAGGAGCACGGCGGCCCAGGCCGGCACCCACAGGTAGGTCAGCAGCAGGAAGTCGATGTAGACATTGAGGAAGCGATTGACCAGCTCGCTGTAGGTCTGGGCCTCGCTGAAGCTGAAATGAGAGAAGAGGCCGATCCAGAAGACACCCAGCGCTCCGACGATGCCGCAGAGGAGAGCCGACCACCAGCGCCGCAGGGGGATGTCCATCGCCAGGGCGACCAGGCCGGCGGTGTAGACGTCGAAGTAGTTGGCCCAGATTTCGCCCAGGACCACGAAGAGCAGAAAGGGGACCAGCAGCCAGCGCGGCGCAGCCCCGGTGATGACGCTTAAGAGATCGGGATTGGCCGGGTTGATGGTGGCCAGGGCGACGCCCAGGATGCCCAGGAGGGCCGTGGGCAGACCGATGCCCAGGCCGGCCCACCAGGCGATAGGCCCGGGACGCGTGCGCGAGGGCAGGTAGCGCGAGTAGTCGGAGGCAAAGGGTATCCAGGAGGCGATGAGGGCGTAGATGAAGCCGCCGCCGGTGACGATGGCCGCCAGGCGCGCCGGCCCGTGAACTGTGGTCGGCAGGCTCCAGTTGATGCGCGGGAAGAGGACAATGAAGAGTAAGAGGCAGAAGGCCATGAAGACGATGGCCCCGTACTTTTCGAAGACGTGGACGGTCTGGTGCCCGTAGACGGCGACGATCACGGAGGCGATGAGGACGAGGCCGATGGCGATGAGGGCGGTCTGCGGCGTTCTGGGGATGCCGATCAGGCTGGCGAGCTGCACGAGGGCCCAGCCGCCGATGACGCAGTCGACGGCGAACCAGCCGACGGCCATCAGCCAGGTGAGGAAGGCGCCCACGTAGGCACCACGGTGCCCGAAGACGGCGCGGGCAAAGACCATTTGCGGGGTGCCGGTGCGGGCGCCGGTGGCACTGGTCAGGCCGTGCAGAACGGCGGCCAGGGCAGAGCCGATGATGATGGCGATGGCGCTATCGAGCAGGCCAAGCTGTCCCTGGCTCAGGCCCAGGACGAGCGGGGCACCGATGGCCAGGGCGCCGGTGAGGAGCGATAGATAATTGGCCATTGCTCCGGCCCAGACAAGCGTCAGCTCGCGGGCGCTGCCGTGGCGGTCGGCTTCGGGGATCGGCTCCATGCCGTGGCGCTCGACTTTGAGAAAATCATCGGCTTCTACTCCTCTTACCTGCAGAATGCTGCTGTCCGGCTGTTCCATGCTGTTCGCTCCTTCTCTGGATGTGGCTGACGTGGGCTGGCACGGGAGGCCGGAAGGCAAGGGCCGGGCCGGCTTGGGTGAGTGGACTTGAGGCGCCTCCAGCTGCCCTGGTCAGTGGTCAAGGCCCTGGGACCGAGACCTACGCAGGGAGCGGTCGCGGCTCGTCTCACGACAACGGGGTGCTGGCCAAGAGAGCGCCAGCACCCCGGGGATGGCTCTGCTGCTTCGATGCTGCCTGGCGGCAAGAAGCACGCTCCCTGCGCTGGCATTACCCAGATCAGGTTCTGGCGGTCGGTGACGGTGCCATCTGCCGGAGTGCAGCGGCTGGTCACCCTCTCAGCCCGGCTCTCCCGAGCTCCCGTGACTGCCTGTTTTCTTCTCTACCTGCAACGGTGTTGCTAGATACCTGTATAGCAGATTGCTGCAACCACGTCAAGGAATAGTGGCGCGATTCACGCCTCCACTTCATCAGAGAGTGCCCCACATAGCGCTCTGCCGGGCGTGAGAGAAGGGAAGTACTGCGGGGAATGGACCATTGTGGCCATACTCGCAGTGCCTCCGGCCTCGGCTGGGCGTCAGAGCAGCGAGTATGGCCACTGATGAGGGGCTGACCTGCTGCTCAGCGCTCCTGGCAACCTGGTGTAGTGCCTGGAGATGCTATACTGCCTGTAGGCCCTGATTCTGCCTGCCAGGTGATCGAACCTGGCAGACAAGCAAGAGCTGCGGCGGATTGCCGCGGGAGGATGCGCGTGTGACCCAGATCAAGATTACCATTATCGGAGCCGGAAGCGCTGTCTTTGCGCGTCAGCTGATGACCGATATCTTGCTCAGCGATGGGCTGGAGGAGGGGACCTTTGCCCTGGTTGATGTGGATGCCCGGAGACTGGAGCTGGCCCACCGTATAGCCGAGAAGCTGATCGAGCGCAGCGGCAGGCGCTGGCGTGTAGAAGCTTCGACAGAGCGCCGCAAGGTGATGGTGGGCAGCGACTTTCTGATCAATACCATCGAGGTGGCGGGGCTGGACTATGTGCGCCAGGACTATGAGATTCCTTTGAAGTATGGCATCGACCAGTGTATCGGCGATACGATTGGCCCCGGGGGGATCTTCAAGGCTCTGCGCACAGGGCCGGCCTGGCTGGCGATCCTGCGTGATGCCGAGGAGTTATGTCCGCGGGCCTGGGTACTGAACTATACGAATCCGATGTCGGCGTTGACGCTGGCGGCTCTGCGAGGAACGCGCATGCGTACGGTAGGATTATGCCACAGTGTGCAGTGGACCTCGCGCCAGCTCGCGCACTATCTGGAGGTGCCCTATGAGGACCTGGAATGGCGCTGTGCCGGCATCAACCATCTGGCCTGGTTTACGGAGCTGCGTGTACGGGGCGAGGATATGTATCCGCGTTTGCGCGAGCGGGCGCGGCGGCCCGAGATCTATGAGCTGGACCCGGTGCGCTTTGAGACGATGCTGCATCTGGGGGCCTTTGTGACGGAGAGCAGCGGCCATTTCTCGGAGTATGTCCCGTATTTCCGCAAGCGCCCCGAGCTGGTTGCGCGCTATTGCCGGGCGGGCTATTTGGGCGAGTCAGGCTTTTATGCCAACAACTGGCCGACCTGGCGCCGCGAGGGCGAGCGCGCTCTTGAAGAGATGTTGAGGGGCGAGCGTGACATCCCCTGGGAGCGCAGCGTGGAGTATGGGGCGCAGATCATCGAGGCCGTGGTGACAGGGAGGCCGACGGTGATCTATGGCAATGTGCGCAACGCGGGACTGATCGAGAATCTGCCGGATGGCTGTGTCGAGGTGGCCTGTCTGGTCGATCGCAATGGGGTGCAGCCCATGCATTTCGGACGGCTGCCGGAGCAGCTGGCGGCCCTCGATCGGGCGCACATGGCGGTACATGAGCTGCTGTGTGAGGCCCTGCTGACGGGGCGGCGTGAACCGGCGCGCTATGCGTTGCTGCTTGATCCGCTGAGCGCGGCGGTCTGCTCGCTGGAAGAGCTGAGCCAGCTTTTTGCTGAGCTATGGGAGGCTGAGCGGGAGGCCCTGACAGCCTTTGTGTGAAGGGGCTGAGACGTTGACGGCTGGCCCGGCCTGCCGTTTCTGCGAGGAAGGGGAAGAATGGGTTGGCAAGGGAGGCGTGTGCAGGATCACGCAGGTGAATGAAAGCCTGTTGGCGCCTCCTGCCGGCGGGCAGGCATACAGGCCAGACAAGCCGCGGTGCGCTGGCTGGGAGAGATCATTATCAGGAGGTTGTGTGTTCATGAGCGACGTTGATGAAAAGCGGGGAAAGCAAGGGCAGGGAAGGGGCGGAGCCGGTGCGGGTGCTCGCAAGGGCGAGGGCTTTACGGATGAGGAGCGGGCCGCGATGCGAGAGCGAGCTCGCGAGTTAAAGGCTGGCAAAGAGCGCGAGCAGGGAGAGAGCGAGGTGCTGGCGAAGATCGCCGAGCTGAGCGAGCCGGATCGGAGCATGGCCACGCGGCTGCATGAGCTGGTCAAGGAGTGTGCGCCGGAGCTGGTGCCGCGCACCTGGTACGGGATGCCGGCTTATGCGCGGGATGGCAAGATTGTCTGCTTTTTCCAGCCGGCGCAGAAGTTCAAGACGCGCTATGCGACGCTGGGTTTCAACGATGTGGCCCATCTGGATGAGGGACAGATGTGGCCGACGGCCTATGCGCTGACGGCGCTGGGGCCGTCTGAGGAGGAGCGGATCAGGGGGCTACTCAGGCGGGCGCTGGGCTGAGCTTGCTGGGCTGTGGTTGGGGTGTGGTGTCGCGGCTGGGCTAGATTGTCTGGGTAGCAGGCTACTTGTTGTGATTGGTTGACTACAGGCGCGGGGGAGGGAAAGCCTCCTCCGCGCTTTTATTGCTTGTTTTTTCAGTATCAGCCTTTCAATATCCACAAGCTTTCAGTATCCCCAAGCGGATCGACCCCCCTGCCACGCTGGAGCACCAGCTAGCGACGACAAACCCTCGTCTTTCAGTATCCCCAAGCGGATCGACCCCCCTGCCACTACGATATTCCTGGAACTTATCGGTATGAGACCATTTCCCGTCTTTCAGTATCCCCAAGCGGATCGACCCCCCTGCCACCTGGCTGTGTAGTAGTCGCGGTCGGCTTCCGGTTCCTTTCAGTATCCCCAAGCGGATCGACCCCCC
>NZ_JADGIA010000207.1 GCF_019683635.1 Thermogemmatispora sp.
GGCTTCGGGCCAGAGCCAGGCGAGCAGGCGCTCGCGATGGGCCTGGCGCCCAGGACAGCACAGCAGGGCCTTGAGCAACTGACGGGGATAGGCACTGCCCCCCAGGCACGGATCGGAAGGGGGGCAGTGCCTATCCCTGGCGTCGTTCCAGGCAGAAGGGGCCACAGAGCCAGACGCGAAAGAGGGGACCAGTCTCCAGCGAGGACGCAGCACGATCACCGTCCATCAGATGCCCTCTGCTCTCCGCTTGCTTGTTCCATGTGAGAGTGACTCAGGAATGCCGATATGTAGCTTTACTCACTCAGAAGTATCCAGAAGCCGGGAGTGGAATGCAAGGAGCACCATGGATGGCACGGCCCTGGGCCGAGTGCCTATCCCAGGTCCAGGATGGTGCGGGTGCTCACAGGAGCGAGCGGGTCCCTGGGCAACAGAGAGGGCACGTCCTCCAGGTAGTGGCGCTGCATCAGGGGAGCGGGTCCCGTCTGCTCGGGAGCAGCGGGCGCCGCCCCTGTCGACGTGACCACGGCGGGCACGGCGGAGGCCGCCTGGACCCGGGGCCGGCGGCGCGGCAACAGGGAACGCAAGAAGGCCATGTTGGGGCTCCCTTCTCAGAGTTCTCATTGTCTCATCGTCAGGATAGACAGATGACCTGATAGCATCTCATCGGCTGGCTCCTGGGGAGAATGCGGGCTCCGGCTCTCCCCTCGGACCCTTCCTTGTCTACCTGGCACTGGCGCAGAGCACGGTGCGGGCAGGCATGGATGCACCGTCCAGAGGAGCTGGAGCAGGGTTGCGGCAAGATAGCCTGCGAACAGGTCCTCCTTCCAGCCTCAGATGCATACTTGCTCATCTGCTGTTTTGTCTCTCTGGAGAGAATACTACCAGGAGGAAAAGACGCGCAGGGAAACCTCAGAACGGTATTGCACACGCTTTGCACATGCACAGAGCCCAGCCCTGCCAGGTACCCTCAGCAAAGAGCATCGGAAGAAGAAACAGCTGGGGAGGAAGAAACTTCCTTTCAAAGAGGGGGGAGACGGCTTCTCATCACATGCTACCGATGAGCTCGATGAGCTCTTGGACACGGCGATCATTGGGGAACCGTGTCTTCAGAGTCAGCGCGAGATCTCTCACCTGTTGCATATTATCATCCCTCACTCGTATACTTCACAGTCTCATCATTGCATATTTGTATCAGTTACCGTTTGAGATGAAGCCTCCGACGGATCAACCGTTCCACTCAGGCGTAATATCAGCGTCCCCAGGCTGGCGGCAATGACGCCAGAAACCAGGATGGCCAGCTTCGCCTGTGTCAAAGCAAGCGTTTGAGTTTCTTCAAAGGCGAGATCGGCAATAAACAGCGACATGGTAAAGCCAATGCCGGCCAGCGTTCCGAGACCTAGCAGATGCCGAAAGCGGACTCCCTCCGGCAGCTGGACAAGGCCCAGGCGGCTCGCCAGCCAGGAGACCGTGACGATGCCAATGGGCTTGCCAAGAAGCAGCCCGAGCGCCACGCCTACGCTCACGGAGTTGAAGAGCTGATCAGGAGCACCCTCTAAACGGACACCAGCGTTGACCAAAGCAAAGAGAGGAATGATCACAAAGGGGACACTTCTCTGCAGATGATATTCCATGCGCTGAAGAGGAGCCTGAACATCCTTACAGGCCATTTCGAGCGAGTGAATGAGGCTTTGCTGGCGCTGATCCAATAGCCATTGCGGCAAACCTCTAACAACCTCACGGGACCCCTGAGCAAGCAGCTCCTGGCTTTGAGCCATAAAGGTCGGCAGATCTAGCCGCGCCCGCGCAGGCATAAGAAAAGCCAGGACTACTCCAGCAATGCTCGCATGCACTCCCGACAGGAAGAAGGCCAGCCACAGCGCCAGACCCAACAGCACGTATGGCCAGAGCCGACGCAACCCCAGCCACCCCAGCAGGAACAGCCCTCCAGCTACTCCTCCGGCAGCAGTCAGAGCCACCCAACTGATCCCCTGAGTATAGAAGATGGCGATAACCAGCACGGCGATCAGGTCGTCAGCAATGGCCAGCGCACTCAGGAAGACCTTGAGAGCGGGCGGGAGACGACGACTCATCAGAGACAGGATAGCTAGTGCCAGAGCAATGTCAGTCGCCATCGGGATGCCCCAGCCTCGCGCTGTAGGCAAGCCAGCGTTCCAGAGAAGGTAGATGATAGCCGGGCAGGCGGCGCCGCTGACCGCTGCCAGGATAGGTAAAGCGGCCTGCCGCGGCGTAGATAGCTCTCCTACCAGGACCTCGCGCTTGAGCTCCAGACCCACTAACAGAAAGAAGATCGTCATCAGACCATCGTTAATCCAGGTATGCAGTGGGTGATCGAGCTGGGCACCAGCCACTCCGACTGTCAGATGAATTTCTAGCAGATGAAAATAACTCGCAGACCAGGGCGAATTGGCCCAGAAAAAGCCGAGCAGCAGTGAGCTGACAAGCAGGAAACCGCTGGCCGTTTCCGCCTGCATGAACTCATGGAAAGGGAGCAGAGGAAGACGTCTCCCAAGAGCAAGAGAGCGCTGGCTTTCGGTGCCTTGCCCATGTCGAGAGATTCGCACCATACCCTCCTTCTGAGAAGGTGACACGAAGGGAAAAAATACCGGGCGCCGACCAGGCTTCCCGGCACTCCTTATGAGGTTAAGCTACCTTTTCTTGCTCTATTGTACTCGATCTGGCCAGGATCAACAAGACAATTTCACCGCCAGGCTTCTGCTCCTGTGCTCCAGCCTTTCTCTTCGAAGGTCTCCCCATCGGCGAGGTCTGGATCGGCGAACATACAGTAACCGCTACTCCCGCTCCTCCGAAGTGGCATGGCTCGGCCATTGAAATTCTGGCTGCTGTCTAGACTTTAGGAACGCTTTTACTGCTATTAATGATAATTTCATCAAAGTGTTTTATACTGTTTATCCCCTCCATCTGTCTGATGGCACTCTCCTGGCCATACCCACGCTTTTGGGGATCGTTCGAACCTTCGCCCATGTCGAGACGCAGCCCGAGGCGGGGAAGGAGTCGGACAACAGCATAATCGGTCTGCCAATCCGTCCTATTTCTGCGAGCCTTGCCCTTGATGGGCGCGCTCCTGCACCTGCTCAGCTTCTCCCAGGGACCAGGGCAAGCCAGGATGTGTGCCTGGAGCAGCAGCCTTCGAGGTGGAGGATTTGAAGAAAGGATTGCGCAGGCTTTGGTAAAGGCAGGCCCCCAGGCAGGTTCCCAGGAAAGGACCAAGCCAGTAAACCCAGTGACCTTGCCAGGCGCCAGCAAGCAAAGCCGGACCGAACGAGCGTGCAGGGTTCATCGACGCGCCACTGATCGGCCCGCCCCAGAGCGCATCAAGCGCTACTGTGGCCCCGATAGCCAGTGCAGCGGTCTGGCCGATAGCGCGTGGATCAGTGGCAACGGCCATGATGACGAACATGAGCACTGCCGAGAGCAGGATTTCCACGCCCAATGCCTGCCAGGGGGACCCTTGGGGGACGGTGGCGCCTAGCTGGGCAGTAGTCCCCACAAGCAGGCGTAAGATCGTTGCACCGATGCTTGCACCTACGAGCTGGGCGCCGATATAGCAGGGGACCTCACGCCAGGGAAAATGCCGCGTGACAGCGAAAGCCACAGTCACCGCCGGATTGAAATGGGCACCAGAGAGATGGCCGCAGGCAGCGATCATGGCAAAGATGACCAGGCCGAAGGTGAGAGCCACTCCCAGATGTGTGAGTGCTCTCGTCTGAGCATCAACCACGATAGAACCACACCCCGCAGTCACCAGGACAGCCGTCCCCAGCAGCTCAGCCCCAGCACGACGCGGGAGCCCCGGTCGCTCCTCTCTCTGCTCCCTCATACGGCAGCCGCTCCTGGCTGTTCTTGAGCCAGCCACTCCCGAATGCGCTGCTCCAGGCCATCGCGCACAGCCCGGAAGGCTGCCAGCTGCTCCTCCTCGCTGCCTTTCACCGCTGCTGGATCAGGAAAGCTCCAATGCAGTCGCTGCGCCTTGCCAGGGAAGACAGGGCACTGCTCTGCTGCCTGGTCACAGACTGTGATCACGACATCGAACGCCTGTCCGCGAAACTCATCCACTGACTTGGCTCGCTGTGCACTGATATCGATTCCCCGCTCGGCCATGACGCGTCGTGCCAGGGGGTGGACTTGCGAAGGGGCAATCCCAGCGCTGGCAACCTCCAGCTGGCTCCCTGCCAGAGCCCGGAGGAACCCTTCAGCCATCTGAGAACGGGCAGAATTCGCTGTACAAAGGACAAGAACACGCTTACTCATCGTCGCTCCTTGCTGTCTTTGGCTGCGGGAAACTGGTGTCTCCCTGAGAGTTACTTCAAAGTATATTGAGGCAATTTTCTTTGTAGAGTATACACGCATGGCAAGAGAAAAACAAGGGATGGAGGGAAAGGATCGCATCGTCTGTCTCGCCAGAGAAAATCATCAGTGGCACTCTGCAGTGGCTGAAGTCGCGCGGCCTCTTGGCGGAAGCCACAGGGCCGAACGACGAGACGGTTTTCCAGAGAGCTGGGGTCTTGACGCAGCCTAAGCCGATCGCCCCAGCGACTGAGGGCTGTTTTCTCACTGCTATGCTGCACCGTCTATGAGGAGCCGCTGTTGCTCCTGGCGCTGAGTGCTACCCAGCTGGGTCACTCGCTCATGGAGGCAGTGATCACTTTAGCGGTAGGTAGGTGCAGATAGCTACCCGGCGGCTCCGCTCCAGGGGCTGCTGGTCCGCGCTCAGCTCAAAGCGCTGCTTCGGCGCGGTCTGGCCTGTTGCCCTTCAATGGCAGTCTGGTCACGTCAGCGGCACCCGCAGGTGCTCACCGTTGCAGATCTGCAGATTGAGCTGATCGGATGACGGGTCTTTCGTAGGGAGTGGGCAGAAGATGCAGCGGTCGACCCTGCTGTTCAACCTGGTAGTGTATTTGCATTGGGCGAAGGGACGCGGCACTCTCTCCTCTCCACATCAGGCTTACACCTCATCCGTCTCCCTCACTTCCTAGTCGGACGGTGCACGGCGTTGAGCATCGCTTCCTGCGGGGAGGAAGGAGCGGAAGATCGTCTTCCGCTGCAAACCAGTGAGCTGCAGACCCGATGGCCGGCTGCCAGAGAAAGCGAGCAGAGAGGTCGAGAAGAGCAATCCGTACGGTCTGTTCTCATCACTGGGAAGAAGCGGGGCCTCATACTGTATGCGCTGCTCAGGAGGAAAGCACGACAATCGCTTCCTCCTCCTGAGCAGTTGAGAAGGACGTCCACTATCTCCGCTCGTTCGATCGCGCTGCTGACCCCTGGCGGTGTGAGGCCGTCTGGTTCCAGCGGCGGTGTTTCTGTCAAGCGCGATGTCCCGGAATACGCCTGATTCCTCTGCGATTCACTCCGGGTGCATGGCAACGATGCCAGGGGATCAGGCGATGCGGATGAGCAACAAGGCCCGTTGCTCATCTCCTGAGAGGGGGGCGTAGTCGCCACTCCTGGTCTGATAGAGAGCGACTTCCCTCCTGGCTGCGGCCAGCTTCTCCTCGGAGATAGGGTTTCTCCAGACTGCGACGCTGGTCAGAAGGACCGCAGCCATGATAGGACCACTGGCTCTGACCCAGAGAGGAGGAGCAAAGAAGAGCAGGATCAAGAGCAGGAGAACAACCACCGTGCCCAGCCCCACCGATGCCCAGATGCGCCACTGATGACGGCGATACCGCCTTTCCTGGAGCTTCACGCGCTCAATTGCTGTTCTCACGCCTTTCTGGCTGGTCGCTACTCTTCCTGCTCACGTATTGCCTGCCGCTTCTGTTCTGTTGCTTTCTGCAAGCGCTCCAGAAGGATGTGATCGGTCTACTGGCGGGTCTGCTCGATGGCAGCCTCGCGCGTGCTGATCAGATCCTTCTTGACTGCCTCGTGGATGCTGGTCAGGTCTTCCTTGATCTGCTGAACATACTGCTGTAGCTCGCTGGTATGCTTTTGCTGCAGGTCACGCAGCATCTGCTCAGCTTTCTGGTGCTCCTGTTCCAGCTGTTTTTGGGCCTCGATTAGCTGCAGTTGACGTGCGTGCTCTCGGGCCTGGTCCAGAAGGCGTTGCGCAAGATCGAAGACGCGGTTGCGTGCTGCGGTCTCTCCAGGGGCAGCTCCCCGCTTCGCTTCTTCGTTGCTCACCTGCTGGATGATCTCCTGGTAGTCCTCGTAGGGAAGCTCGCCGGCACAGTAGCGTTCGACCGCGTCTTTGACTGTGGCCTCCGCTTGCTGGTCCAGCAAACGCCCGGCCTCAGCGAGGAACGCTTTGGCCAACGACCCCTGGCCCAAGCCAGGGGTCGTTGACTGCAGCAGTACCACCTTTGAATGGTTACATCAGCGAGTGGATGCTGCTAGAGACGCTCTTGCAGAGCTTTGTTATATCCAATACTGGTGAAGGTGCTCTTGGCAATCGCCGGCGGAATGCTAGCACTGGCGGCAGGGATTGCTGTGACAACCTTCGTCCGCTTGCGGCGTTACCTTTCTGGCGCTACCGCGCAGTAAGGAAGCTGCAGAGGCCCACGAAGTCTCCCGTAGTATGCTGGCTGCAATGGCTTTCCTGGCCAGCGCTTGTTTAGTGCTTGAAGTGCTGCCAACCCTGATCATCCCCGCGCTTGATCACATCACCACGGCCCTTTTGGGGCGAAGCGTGCTCCCCGAGGTTGTGCCCCCGCTCTTTAGTGACCATCCAGGTGCCTATCAGCTGCTGGTGACGATCAGCGGAGGTCTGTTCCGGGGGCTGTTGCCAGTCAATGGCCTGGTGGTCATTGCAGCTCCCTCGTTGGCAACGATTGATTCGCCCAGCTACCTGTTCCTGGCGGAACTGCTCTTTGTGGGACTCCTTGTGCTCAGCTTACGCGCCTTGCGCCCACTTGGCAGGAGCCGCAAAGGGCCGGTCTGGGCTGGAGGTATTGCACACTTCACAGCATCTATGACCTACACCGACCTGGCCTTCAGCAATCCGATCCGCATCATTTTCAATAGCCTCTATCGCTCGCAAGTGAGATATGTCCTGCAGGCTGCAGCTGCCCGGCACCGTCAGTCAGGGGAAGATGGCTTATGAGCAGGAGATCCCTGCGCCGTTTGAGCGTGTCCTCTACCGACCGGGATGGCAGGCCCTACGCTGGTTTACATATTATGCCCAAGTCATTCAGTCAGGGAATATCAACCAGGATGTGGCCTATATCTTCCTGATTGTGTTGCTCATCCTCATCCTGCGAGCTCTCTGATCTGATACGGAGGAAGCGAACAATGTTTCAACGTATTCTCGCGGCAGTCGACGGCTCGGAAGTCTCTCTCTGGGCTGCAGAGATAGCGATCGAATTGGGAAGGCTAGCACAAGCAGAGTTGCATATCCTTTCTGTCGCGGAGACCCCTCCCTGCTACGTTTCGACGCAAGAAGAGAGGACTCTGGAACATCAGGCAGCGCTCTTCTATTATCAGGGGATTCATACAACGCTGCGTCGCCAGGCTGAGCGCCGTGGCCTCTCTGTGCGGACGGTAATCACCAGCGGCCACGAAGGTCAGGCGATTCTGGCCTACCTTGAGGCCGAGGGTTGCGATCTGCTGGTCCTGGGGGCGCAGGGGCACTCGAGCGTCTGGGGGGAAGCTCTGGGCAGTACGGCAGACAAGATTGTGAGTCAAACGCCGTGTAGTGTACTGATTGCAAGGGCTAAACCGCATCCTCCACTGTTCCAGCAGATCTTGATCGGCTTGGATGGCTCTGCGCTGAGCTGGCAGGCGTTTCGCATTGGTCTTCAGTTGGCCAAAGGACTCTCAGCCTCCCTCCATATCGCCTCGGTGGTTGAGGGATCGACAGCACCACCGCAGGCGCCTCCACCGCAGGCTTCGGAGAAGCCGCCTTCTGGAAGGCTCCATTGGGATTGGGAGAGTTACATAGCCTCTCTTCATGCATTGGCTGAGGCTGAGGCCCACCTGGCCGGTGTCGCTATTGACAGCCTTGCGCGTCGCAGCCATGCCAGCAGCACGCTGGCAGATCTTGTCAGTGCACTCAGGGTGGACCTGCTCATTGTCGGTGCAACGGGGCAGGAACATCCCTGGAGTACAACGAGCGGTGGAACGGCTCGCCGCGTGGCAAATGAAGCGCCCTGCGCTGTCATACTGGTTCGTCCACTCATACTCCAGCAGCGAGTGAGCTATATTATGACACAGGAGACTGCTGCTGCTGAAGAGACACCACTGGCAGAAGTTGTCCGTTACCTCGTGGATCAGGGGAGCAAGCTGCTGATCATTGTTGGTGAAACCCAACGGGTGCAAGGAGTCATTACGCTTGGCTCTCTGCTCGACCGAAGCGGCTCGTTCCAGCATCTTGACTGGCGACAGATAAGCGACGGCCTCCAGCTAGCCGCCACACTCCAGCAACTTTTGGCCACTGATCGGGTAGCCCGTGAAGTCATGAGGGAGCCTCTCGTCCTGAGCGAAGACACCCCGATTGAGGTCGCCGCCCGTTGGCTAACGGCCCACCAGATTACACGCACTCCAGTCGTTGACAGCCAGGGCCGACTTGTGGGGATGCTGGATCAGGAAAATATCTTGCGGTACTATACTGAGAATTTTCAAGATGGAGCAGATATTTCCGTTCGTCATAAGCATCCTTCCCAGAAGAGGAGGCCACAGACTGTCGGTGAGGAGTCTATTACTCCTGTGCCCGTAGTAACACTGGATACGCCCTTCTTTGATCTGCTGCTCCTTATTCTAGAAAAACACTTGTATCGAATAATTATTGTTAATGAGTAAAGCAACGCAATTGGAGTGATTGGAGACAGCGATTTGCTTGCGTCCCAGAGACTGCCTGTGCGGCGTAATCCTC
>NZ_JADGIA010000034.1 GCF_019683635.1 Thermogemmatispora sp.
GCCTTGGCCCCCACGCTAGGATTCCCTCCTGCACCGAGGCCACGGGTCAGCTTATCGCCGATACGGATATGCTTCGGGGCTTGCGTCAACAGCAGGGCCTGAGCATCGGTATTGACAGCGATGAACTCGATGCCCACCATATTGGCCTGAATCATGCGATTGACCGCGTTGCTGCCGCCGCCTCCCACCCCGATCACACGGATCTGGGCGAAGCCTTCAACCTGATGTTGTCCCATTGATCCCATATATTCGTGGCCCCCTTTCGAGCCTGTCACAAGTTCTCTCGCTCCGCTCACCGCGCATTTCCTCCCTCTCTCCACTCGCGCCCCCAGCCTTGCCCCCAGCGCCCGACCGCCCCTGACCAGAGCCAGGCCGGTCGGGCCGGATGCGCGGCCCGGGTCTCGTCTCCTTTCACAGGCTCCCAAGACTTACGGAATAAACGAACGTAGCCAGCGCCCGATGCGCGACAGCATAGTGCCGCGACCAGCCTGCTGCCCCTCCTCTTCGTCGTATGTCAGCGACGAGTGAGTCAGGCCCCAGAGCAGCAAGCCGACAGCGGTCGCATAGGCTGGGCGACAGATCGAGTCGGCCAGGCCATGCAGGCCAAGAGGGACGCCGATGCGCGCCGGCAGATCAAGGATTTGCCCGGCCAGCTCCAGGATACCCGGAAGCTCGGCAGTGCCACCCGTCAGCACCAGGCCAGCGGGCAGCAGCCCATCGTAGCCCGACTTCTTAATTTCATCATGCACCATCTCGAAGAGTTCTTCAACACGCGCCTGGATGATCTCGGCCAGCAGCTTGCGCGGCACAAGATCGTTACAATCTGGCATGAATTGCGCGAGATCGATCATATCATCGTCGTCGATAGCCGAAGGATCACAGTGCCCGTACGTTACCTTCAGCTCTTCGGCAACGGCGAAAGGCAGGCGCAGGCCGATCGCAATATCGCTCGTAATCAGGTTGCCACCGATGGGCAAGACGACGGTATGCCAGATGGCGCCGTCAGTGTAGATGGCAATATCGGTGGTGCCACCGCCCACATCCACGAGCACCACCCCCAGATCAGTTTCGCCATCGGCCAGAACCGCCTCCCCCGAGGCCAGCGGCTCCAGCACCAGATCCTCAATCTCCACATGGGCCTTTTGGACACATTTAATCAGATTATGGATTGAAGAGACGGAGCCTGTGACGATATGCGTCTCTACCTCCAGGCGGAAGCCAGACATGCCAATGGGATTTTTAATGCCCTCCTGCCCATCAACGACATAACCGCGCGGAATGACGTGAATGATCTCGCGATTGGCCGGAATGGCAATCGCCCGCGCCACTTCAATCGCCCGGCAAATATCATTCTGAACGATATCGCGATGGCTCGGAGTGATAGCAACGAAGCCTTTGCTGTTCTCCGATTCGATATGGCTGCCGGCAATGCCCACGTAGGCCGTGGTGATATGCTTGCCGGAGAGGCGCTCGGCACGGTCGATTGCTGCAGCGATCGAGGTGACTGTCTCCTCTATGTTGACCACCACCCCACGCCGCAAGCCCTGTGAAGGGCAGGTGCCAACGCCAACAATGTTCAGCTTCCCGTCGCGATCAAGTTCGCCAACGAGAACACAGACCTTTGTTGTTCCAACGTCGATTCCGACGATCACCCGCTCTTGCACGATCTAGCTCCTCATCGGGCGGCATTGCTAGCTAGGGACACGCATCTGCGCTCACTTTCCTGTCTGCTTGCTTCTGTCCTCGCCTGCCCCGGCTCTTTCTTCCTCTGCTCTCTCCTCTCCCCATTGCCACGCTCACTTAGCTCGCTGTTCACCGCGCTACCAGCTCGCTGCTCCCTTTCCTCCTTGCTACCTGCCCCTTTGCGCACCACGTGTCCATCAGAGACGCACTACAGACGTTATCAGTTTGAGATGACCATGCTTCCGCAGGATCAGGGGCGCCTACGCGGTGAGGCCGGGCCCGTCCGGTCCCGCTCGTTTTCTGCTGCCTATGGCTGTAGAGTGTAGGCCACGTTCAGGCCAAAGCGCAGGTCGATCGTTGCCAGGTGAAGCCCCTTCTGCTGCGCCATGACGAGGATCTGCTGCAACTCGCGCAACCGGTTGGCCAGCGGGTTGACATCATCCGGCCCTCCAAGATAGGCTACCCAGCCGGCGGGGCTGACGATGACGAAGGTGGTGTGGCTCACCGTCTGCGGCTGCTGCGCGGAAGGGCCGGCATTGCTTACATATATTTTACTCTCATAGCGTAGTGTAAAATTGCTAATCCCCGTCAATACGGGTACCTCTTTAAAGACCTCCACAGCAAAGGTGACTTCTGCGGCCTCCAGGTGCGCGCCAGGTCGAATGCCCGCAGTGACCTTCTGCGCACGCGCATCGATCACCGTCTGGAGCTGGCCGGCCTGGGGGGTACTGGTGGCCGCTGCCAGGACCATGCCGCTGCGGTCCACGCTATAGCTTCCCTGAGCGGTCTTCCAGAGCAGCACCGGTTGCCGCTCGTTCACCATGACCTGCAGTCGATCGGGCCAGTCGCGCTCGACGCTGGCACTGGCCACCAGTGGCAAGGCGGCAATGCGCTTGCTCAGGGCCGCCGTATCGACCAGGAAGAGGTTCTGGCCCTGCAGGCCCAGCTGTTGAATCTGGGCAATGAGGGCCTGGTTGTGCGTGCCAACCACCGTAATCTGTTGGATGCGAAAGGCGGGTCCTAGCAAGGCGAAGAGCAGCCCCGCCGGTACGAGCACCAACCCAAGCAGAGCCGCCAGGAGCTTGCGCCAGCGCTGACGCTGGCGAGCCTGCAGGCGGCTGCTCCTGCGGGGGATCGCGACCGAAGGCCCGGTCCCGGGCCGGGGCCGAGCCACCGGCGAGCGTATGGCCCGCATCTGTCCACTTGAGGCCCGCACGGCTGTCTGAGCGAGAGCGCGCGCTACGAGAGGGGAACCTTCCTGGCGCTGGCGCATGCGCCGCTGCTGGGCGCGTCGCTCCGCCATCGCCGTCCAGCCCGCCGGATGCACGATCTTTTGAGGTGTCGTCACCACCCGTTGTCGCGGCTGCTCCCCTCCGCCCCTCGCTGGCTCAGCGCGCCTGGTTTCCCAAAAAGCTATTTGCTCTCGTATCTCTCCTCTATGCTCGGTCATGCTATCTCCCACTCGCCGCGCAGTTCGACCTCCAGCTCCAGCTCCACGCCGAACCGCTCTCGTACACGATGGCGCGCCTCCCTGATCAGGGTTGCAATATCTGCTGCGCGCGCACCTCCCAGGTTGACGATAAAGTTGGCATGCCGCTCGGAGATACAGGCGCGTCCACAGCAGAGGCCTTTAGCGCCGGCTTGCTCGATAAGCCGTCCTGCATAGTCACCAGGAGGATTCTTGAAAATCGAGCCAGCGCTCGGCTGCGGTGGCTGTGTCCGCTTGCGATGCTGCCTGTACTCCTCGATCAGGGCGCGCAGTTTGCCCGGATCGTCACGCCGCAGGCGAATGGCCAGCAGCAGGACGATCTCCGCCGGCTCGATGAGCGCGCGTGGAGCTGGTTGTGGATAGCCACGCTCATCGAAGGTGATCTGGCGCCCCGCCCGGAAGCGACTATGACGATAGCTTAGCTCCAGCTCAGCACGCTTGTAGCGCCGGAGCAGCGGCTCGCCCTCCTCAGCGCTCTCCCCTTCCGCCAGGGCCAGGGCAGGGCGCACATCGAGCACCTCCACCCATTCGAGCACCTGCGACAGATCTCGCTGATGGGCCCCGGCATTGCTGACCACGCCCCCTCCCAGTGTCCCGGGAATACCAGGGCCAAACTCCAGTCCTCCCCATCCCTGAGCCGCCAGCTCGTTGAGCAGCTTCGGCCAGCTGACGCCGGCCTCCGCGTAGAGCAGGGCCGAACCGTCCTCTCGCTCCGCCAGGCGGTAATCGCTGAGGGCAATGCGCGCCACAATGCCGCGCACACCTGCATCTCCAAAGAGGACGTTGGTGCCATTGCCCACCACCAGCAGTGGCCAGCGCTCCGCCAGACAGCGGCGTACGAGCCACAGCAGCTCGTCGCGCGTCTCCAGCGAGAGCCAGAGATCTGCCGGGCCTCCAACTCCAAAGGTGCAGTGACGTGCCAGCGGCTCATGCAAGCGTAGCCGCCTACCGAAGCGTGGCAGGAGCGCGGCGTATGCGCTCTCCGCATCAAATGTCATTGTCGCTTCCATTCTCCATTCTTTTGCCAGGTTTTGAATCAATTTGCCAGGAAGGGTGACCCCCATCCACCTCGCCCCGTTCTCCAGGATTGCGCCGGGTCCATTCCCTCCGTGTCTGGTTTTGCTCCAGGCTGTCCCGCTTTGTCTCCCGACCCTATCTACGCCAGGCCCTTATCCCTGGTGATGACTCTGGCCACCTTCTCCTAGCAGCTGTTCGGTCACGAGATAGATGTCGCCAGCTCCCATGATGAGCACAAGGTCGCCGTCGCCTAAGAGGGAGCGCAGTTTAGCCTCCGTCTGCGCTCGATCGCCTCCGTAGAGAACCTGGCGCCCTTCCCCGCTGAAGCGCGGACGCTGGGCCAGGGCTACCGCCAGGTCGCGGGCGTGAACGAGGCCTGTATCGCGCTCGCGCGCCGGAAAGATGTCGCTGATGACGACGACATCGGCCTCATCAAAGGCTTCTACAAATTGTTCAAAGAAGACTTTCGTCCGGCTATACATATGGGGTTGATAGACAGCGATAAGGCGCCGCTGCGGATAGCGCTGGCGCGCCGCTGCCAGTGTCGCTGCGATGGCCGTGGGATGATGGGCGTAGTCATCGATGAGGATGACATCACATGTCCGCCCGGCAAGCAGCAACGGCCCTTGATGGCGTATTTCAAAACGGCGTCTGCTGCCACGGAAGCCCTCCAGCGCTCGTTTGATGGCCTCTTCAGAGACGCCCAGGCTCTGAGCTGCCGCGATGGCTCCCAGGGCGTTCTGCACATTATGCAGGCCAGGTACGTGCAAGGCGATCTTCTCTCCCCCAAAGAGGGAGCGCGCCTGACTGGCAGCGCCTCGGCTTCCTTCGGCATACAAGCGCACTCGAAAGCTGGTTTCTCCTTCCAGCTTTAGATCATGGGCCTCGAAAAGTAGGGGGCTTTCTCCTTTAACTGTAATAGACGTTAGCTGCTCAGCCTTTTCTCGTATGGCTTCGGCGGCCACGGTATAGAAGATGGTGCGACCCGCCCAGTGGCCCAGGCGCGCGCGCAGCTCCAGGCAGCCGGGGCTGTCGGCGTTCATGACCAGGGTAGGAGGCAGCGGCCAGCGCTCGCTCAGATCCATGCCCTGGATGAAGTGTGTGAAAGCCTGCAAAAATGCCTCATAGTCAGCAAAGAATTCAGGGTGCTCATATTCAATCGAGGTAACGACGGTCAGACGCGGATGGTAGTGCCAGAAGTTATGGTTGAACTCGTCGGCCTCGTTGACGAAAAAGTGGCTCTGGCCCAGGCGATAGTTGGCCCCCAAGGCCGGTACCACCGCGCCGATGACGCAGGTGGGATCAAGCCCGCCCTCGATCAGCATCAGGGCCAGCAGGGAGGTGGTCGTCCCCTTGCCGTGGACGCCACAAACCGAGAGCAGGCAGTAATCGCGGGTGAGAGCGCCTAGCAGCTCCTGCCAGGTCACCACAGGCAGGCCCTGCTGCCGGGCAGCGACCAGCTCCTTGTGATCCGGCTCCACAGCCAGCACAGCGGGCGTAATGATGAGCGCCTCCTGCCCTTGCAGATGCTGCGCGCTGTGACCGATGGTCACGTTGATCCCTGCAGCGGCCAGCTCGCGGGTGGTCGCCGATGGGGTCCGATCGCAGCCGCTGACCGTGGCCCCAGTGGTCTGCGCCAGGCGCGCCAGCGCCGAAATGCCCTGACCCCCAATCCCCATGAAATGTAAGCGCCTGCTCAGCAGAGCACGCAGCTCGGCCTGCCGGTCTTGCGCGATCGCTTCGGACTC
Source organism: Thermogemmatispora sp. (assembly GCF_019683635.1). Classification (GTDB taxonomy): domain Bacteria; phylum Chloroflexota; class Ktedonobacteria; order Ktedonobacterales; family Ktedonobacteraceae; genus Thermogemmatispora. The sequence goes on from NZ_JADGIA010000034.1 coordinate 5,938, forward strand.
GGTATTCATCGTCGGCTTTCTCTCTGCTCTCTCCATCGCAGCCTGTCTCTTTAGACGGTAGGTTGTCAATAAGTGTCACAGCGGGGCGGGAGGATGGCCCGCACGTTGGTTAGTGTTTCGCCAGCTCGCCCGCTCTGGTTCAATTAGCCCTGGCTCCTGGCTTCAACAGAGGCTGGCCTGCTCCTCGCGCATGGGAGCCACGCCTGCCAGACGAGCCACTGCCTCGGCGATGGCCTCGGTTGCATCTGGCCGCGCCAGGGAGCTGACCGCCCGTACCATTGCCTCACGATAGGTCGGGTTGGTCAGCAAAGTCTCGACGTGGCCGGCCAGCACCTGGGGCGTGAGATCGTCGTTGCGCACTACCAGCGCCGCTCGACGACGCCCGAACATGGCCGCATTGGCCTCCTGGGGCGAGGAGCCGATTGCTGGGGGTAGCGGCACCAGGATGCTCGGCTTACCCAAGATCGCCAGCTCGCTGAGGGTGGCCGCTCCGGCGCGGCAGACCACTACATCCGCCGCTTGCAGGGCCAGGGCCATTTCTTCATCCAGATAGGGTACCAGACGGTAGCGTCCCCTCTGTCCCTCGGTAAGCGCTGCCAGTGTGCGCTGGGCCAGGGTCTCCGTCTCCTGGAAGAGCTTTTTCCCGCTGATGTGCAAGACCTGGCAGCGCTCCAGAAGGGCGGGCAAGGCCCGACAGGTAACCTGATTCAGGTGGCGCGCCCCCTGACTGCCGCCGGTCACCAGCAGCAGCGGACAGAGCGGGTCGAGGCCCAGTTGTTGACGAGCCTGCTCGACCGACACCCGGCGCACGTCCAGGATCGCCTGGCGCACCGGGTTGCCCACATGGAGGGTCTTGCGCGCCGGGAAATAGACCCGCGAATCTTCAAAGGCCAGCGAGATACATGTCGCCAGCGGCGCTAATAAGCGATTTGACAGGTTCGCAGGCACGTCTTGCTGATGCATCAGCAAAGGCACACGATGCAGCCAGGCGGCCAGACCAGCCGGCACAGCCACATAGCCGCCGCTGGTAAAGACTACCTGCGGGCGGAAGCGACGCACCACGCCGATCGCCTGCACAATACCCACGGGAACACGTGCCAGCCCCGTGACTGTGCGCCAGGAGACATAGCGCGCCAGCTTGCCCGCCTTGACGGTTACGAAAGGCAAACCGGCAGCTGGAGCCAGTTCGGCCTCCAGTCCATCATCGCTTCCCAAATAAAGGATCTCCGCCTGAAAAGTTCGCTGTAGCTGCGTCGCCACCGCCAGTGCAGGATAGATATGCCCGCCGGTGCCGCCGCCCGAGACCAGTATCCTCATACACTGCCTACCAGAAGAAGAAAAGTTTCTCGCCGGAGAAGCTAGCCATCAGCAGGCCGGCCTGGCACCGATCTCCATGCGGGCCAGGCCCCCGACACGCTACTGGTTTCCACCCCCGGCGGCATCATTTTGATAGAGTCACGCGAGAGTATCCTCGCTTTTTCTTTCATCAACAAAAAGAGCATGACCTGTGTTGACCATTCAAAAGCCGCTCGCGACCACAAGGAGATGAGACCTTGCAGTCTCCTCCTCAACGAGCATTCAGTCAGCGATGACCCCAGTCGCTCAGCTGGCACGCTGGCGACTGCGCTTCAGACGCAGTTCTAGCGTGCGCCGCGAGAAGAGCGGGTCATCCGGCTCCTGGACATAGCGCGAGATATTCAGCAGGACGCCGACCGCTGCCATCGAGACCACCAGCGAGGAGCCGCCGAAGCTGATGAACGGCAGCGGTACGCCGGTGTAGGGGATCGAGGCCGTGCTAGAGCCAATATTGATCATGGCCTGCACTACGAGCCAGGTGGTGATTCCCGTGGCAAGCAGCGAGCCATAGAGATCTGGCGTGCGCCGTGCCAGGCGAAAGCCTCGAAAAGCCAGCCACAGGAAGAGCAGCATCACCGTGACGCAGCCGATAAAGCCTAATTCCTCGCCAATAATGGCAAAAATAGAATCAATATAGGGTAGCGGCAGATAGCCGGTCTTCTGTCGGCTCGCCCCCAGGCCGAGGCCGAACCATCCTCCCGAGCCGAGCGCGAGCAGCGACTGATAGAGCTGCAAGTTGATCCCGGTCACATCGCGGAACGGGTTCAGGAAGCCAAGCAGGCGGAAATAGCGATATCCCCTGAAGGCCTGGGTGAGAAAGACCAGGCCGCCACAGGCCAGGGCCAGCAGGAGCTGGGCGATGTTGGCGCCAGCGGAGAAAAACATCGCCGTCGCCGCAACAGCGATAATCACCGCAGTGCCCATATCTTTTTCCAGCAAGACCAGCCCGAGCACTACCCCTACAAGGATCACGAACGGCGCCAGGCCATAGAGGAAGGTTCTGACCTGTTTTCCTTTGCGCGCCAGCCAGTCTGCGATGTAGAGGGCGAGCACCAGCTTGACCAGCTCGCTAGGCTGGAACGAGATGAACGAGCCAAATGTCAGCCAGCGCGTGGCCCCATAGGCGCTTGTCCCGAACTTCAAAACCAGGACCAGCAGGGCCAGAGCAAGCAGCATGCCGATCAGCGAGAAGCGGCGCCAGAGCCGATAGTCGATATGCATGGTCACCAGCATGGCGATGACGCCGAGCACTGCCCACAACAGCTCACGCTGAAAAATGTAGGAAGCATCGCCGTAGAGGCTGGCAGAGATGAACGAGCTGGCACTGTAGACCATGACCAGGCCAAAGCAGAGCAGGGCCAGGACCACAATGAGCAGCCAGTGGTCGATCTTGCCGGCGACGCGCGGCAGGCGCATCTCCAGCTCCTCCAGACGGCGCTGCTCTTCCTCACTGAGCTCCGGCGGCGTCGCGGTCGCGGTGGCGCTCTCTTCTTCAGCCAGCAGCCGCCGGCGCCAGCCAGCAGTTAAGCCGCTGCGCTGAGGGCGGGCCGGCGCCGGCGCTGGCGCCGCCTGCTCTACGCGGTCCAGCACACCATCCAGTAGCCTGACGGCTCGCGCTGGCAGCCTCTTGCGTGCCAGCGAGGGCACCTTCAGCTGTTCCTCGGCGGCGAGATAAGCCTGGCTGGAGACCGGCTTACGCGGAGATCGACCTGCCGGCTTCCCCTTCTTGCCGCGCTCGCTCTGGCCTTGCCCGGAGCCGTCTCCCCTGGCCAGGGCCTCCAGCGCTGGCGAGCGCAGGTGAGGCAGTGCCTTGCGTCGCCCCTCCTGATTGCCGGGCCTTGCTTGTCGAGCTTGTCGCTGACGCTCATCAGGCATTTTAATACTCTATTTTCTTGATTGTTATAGCATTGAAAACAACAGAGGTCACTGCAGTGAGCCGGCCTGGCCTGCTGTAGCGCCCGTAGCCCAGAGGGCCGTCGCTCGCCAGCCTCCAGGCGATCAGCCAGGGACTGAGGGCGACAGATGGACAAGGCGGTCAGCACTCTTGTCTCGTCTAGCCTTTTTAGCTCTTCTCTTCTCCCATCGGCTGGCCATCGGTTCCACGGGCCTGAGCCTGATTCTGCGTTGACTGGATCGGCTGCTCCTGTATCGCCTGGAGAGCCTGCTCCACATCTTGCTCGCTGAGTGGCTCATGGCTGGCATGCAGGCGCTGCAGATCGATGACCTCAGTGCCCCGGGTCTGTACCAGCTCGCTCCAGGGATCATTGGGGAGCGGCTCGATCATCACCGGCTCAGTGGGAGCCGGCTCTTCCGCCTTCTCCTGCTGCCCAGATCGGCCCTCCAGCCCCAACAACTGTCGCCAGGTTTCACTCAGCTCAAGCTCCTCCAGCCGCTGCGCCTGTGTTTGTAAATCAAGATCGTCACGCTCTTGCCTCTGATCCTGCAATTCCATTTCGCACCTTTTATAGTACCAGAAAGAAATCACTGCGACTGATCGGGTGGGACATGGTAGTACCACATCAGCTCCTGTGCGATTGCCTTCCACAGAGGAGCAGCGGCAGTACCACCGTAGATACTGGCCTGGGGGCGATCCAGCTTCACCAGAATCACGAAGCGGGGATGGGAGGCGGGTAAGAAGCCCGCGACCGAAGCCTCAGTTTGATCCTCTGAGATCCCCTGCGTGGTGGCGGTGCCGGTTTTTGCGGCGACCGTATAGCCCGGGACGAGGGCGCGCTGAGCGGAGCCATCGATCGCCGCCACCTCCAGCATACTGGTCAACTCACGGGCCGCCTTGCTGCTAATGACACGGCGCACGACCTGGGGCTGGATTCTGGTCACATGGCCATTGGCATCGATAGCGGAGACCAGGTAGGGGCGCATCATCACGCCGTCGTTAGCGATGGCCTGGTAGGCCAGAGCGACCTGCAAGGGCGTTGCCAGAATGCTCTGACCGAAGGCCTGGCGCGCCAGATCGCTGGGTGTCCAGCCTGGCGAGCCGGGCTGGCGATAGAAGCCAGTGGCCTCGGGGCTATCGATACCGGTGCGCTGACCGAAGCCGAAGCGAGCCAGGTAGGGATAATAGCGAGTGGGACCGAGCAGGTCATGGGCCACATAAGCGGCCCCGACATTGGCCGAATGCACCAGCACCTCGGTCATCGTCTCGCGTCCCCAGGCCTGGTTCTGCCAGTTAGTCACCATTGGCGTCCCATCGTTGAACGTCAGATAGCCACGATCATAGATGGTTGTATCGGGCGTAATCAGGCCCTGATCGAGGGCTGCCGCCATCGTCACGGCCTTCAAAGTCGAACCAGGTTCATAGGCGCAGTAGAGGGCTGGATTCAGATAGACCTCCTCACTGTGGAGACAGCCAGTCTGGTCGGCATAGCGTCCGTACTGATTTGGATCGTAGTCTGGATAGCCGGCCATTGCCACCACGGCTCCGGTTTGGGCATTGAGCACCACCACCGTGCCGCCCTGAGCGCCGAGCTGCTTGACCGTAGCGGCCAGCTGAGTCTGCACAAAGTACTGGATGGTACTATCGATAGTCAAAGTCAGATTGGCGCCGGGCACGGGTGGCTCTTCCGAGCTGGCGCCGACCACCAAAGGATTACCATAGAGATCGCGCTCAGCGGTCAGATTGCCCGGCTTGCCGGCGAGCAGGCTATTATATTGAGCCTCGATTCCATAGACGCCCTGCGGGGACGAGCTGCCGCCGACGTAGCCCACATAGCCGAGTACCTGGGCGGCGAGATCGCCCTGGGGATAGATGCGCTCAGTCTGAGGGGCCAGGAAGACCGCGGGCAGGGCCAGTTCGCGCAGGCGCTCACTCTGTTGTGGGGTGATCGCGTGAGCGATGAGCAGTGACCAGCGATTGGCGCTGAGCGCCTCCATAAAGGCGCGGCGAGTCTCGGCGACGGAGAGCGCGGGCAGCACGCTATGAAGAGCCGTCAGGGTTTGAGAGAGGGCCTCCTGCAGATCATCGGGGTGGTCCTCGGAGAACTGAACCGGCTCGATATAGACGTCGTCGCGCACCACATTGGTTACGAGCACCAGGCCATTGGCATCGTAGATCAGGCCGCGAGCAGCGGTCAGAACCTGATCATGGATATGCTCCTGGCTGGCCAGTAGCGCTAGCTTGTGACCACTGTAGGCCTCGACGATCTGCCAGTAGTAGAGTCGTCCGAGCAAGGCAAACATGCCAACGCAGACCAGCAAGAAGATGAGCATTTGCCGGGCGCGCGCGCGGCGAACCTCCGTGCTCATCTAACCTCCTCCCCCTGGCAGAATGCTTCTCCTCGTCTTCTTCATGTCGCTTCCTTCATCCATCGCGCTGGCTAGCCCGGCAGGCCCCTACCCTGGACCTCTGGCCCGGGCTGGCTGCCGGCCAGGCCCTCGCCCATTCACCAGCTGCCTGTCGCTTAGCCATTCGTCTGGCTGATTGGTTGCCAGGCAGCGATCCAGAGGCCGCTCTTGCAGGCTGCCCACCCACTCACGCGTTCACTGACTCACAGACGGAGATGGGACACTGCATCAGGGGGCTGCTCCCGATTGCTGATCGGGGACAGATTGCAAACCGGGCACCTCCAGCACTTCAACAGCCTTCGGGTCGGCAGGAACCAGCCCCTGAGCCTGGGCGTGGGCAGCAATATATGCCGGCGACTGCTCCTGCGCCAGGGTATTGACCAGGTCCTGATTCTGCCGCTGCAAAACCGCCTGCTTCGCCTGGTAATCCTGAATCTGCTGGTTCACATTGAGCGCCTGGCTCAGCTGCGACAGGTAGAGCAGAGCCATCAGGGCGATCAGCAGAACACTGCTGATGGTCAGCGCCACCGGCCCCATCTGGAAAAAGAAGGGATGCAGCTGACGGCGGCGCCGCGCGGCCACAATGGGCCGCGTGGGAGCCTTTTTCTGTCCACTACTAGCGTAATGCATGGCTGGACCTTCTTTCTCTTCTCCCGCTCTCGCTTGCTTCTGTTCGCATCTCGCCGCGATGCGCACTCTGTTGCGCTCCGCCTCGCCCCTGCAGCGGCTCGCTAGCGAGGCTGGCCCAGAGCCAACATCAGCAGAAGGAGGCCGATCACATCGGCCAGCCGCCTCGTTGAGCAGGAGCTCAGGCAGGTGAGTCTGCCAGGCGTTCGGCAGCGCGCAGGCGGGCGCTACGCGAGCGCGGGTTAGCGCTGACCTCCTCAGCCGTTGGCCAAACCGGCTTGGGAGTAAGCAGGCGTAGCCGCGCGCGATGGCCACAGACGCAGACAGGCGTCCGTGGGGGACAGAGGCAGTCCGTCGCCTCGCGCTTCATAAAATCTTTCACAATGCGATCTTCCAGCGAATGAAAAGCAATCACGACCATCCTGCCCGCCAGGCCACGCTCGCCCGAGGCGCCACTGCCACGGCTGAGCAGATTCAGCATCTGCGGCAAGGCTCGCTCCAGATTCTCCAGCTCGCGGTTGACGGCGATACGCAGAGCCATAAAGACGCGCGTCGCTGGATGGATGCCATCGCGGGGGGGCCTTTGACGCGCGGCAGCGATGGCCGCTGTCACAATTTCAGCCAGCCGACGTGTACTGGTGATGGGCGCCTGCTCACGTTCACGCACGATGCGCCGGGCGATCTGGCGGGCATGGCGCTCTTCGCCATAGCGATAAAAGATGTCGGCCAGTTCCTGCTCATCAGCCTGGTTCACAAGATCGGCAGCGGAGAGCGACTGCGCCGGGTCGAACCGCATATCCAGGGGTCCTTCCACAGCAAAAGAGAGGCCGCGCCGCGGGTCCGACAGCTGCAGAGACGAGAACCCCAGGTCGAGGAGTATCCCCTGGACCGGCCCAAAAGCGTGCGCTGCAGCGATGCGTTCGAGGTCGGCAAAGTTGCCTTGCGCCAAAAGCAGGCGTCCACTTTTCACATACCTGGAGAGGCGCTGTGCTACACGGTCCAGCGCCTCGGGGTCAAGATCGATACCCAGAACTCTGCCATCGGGAGCCGAACGCTCAAGAATCGCCTCTGTATGGCCACCATCACCTAATGTCCCATCAATATAATGACCGCCCGCTTGCGGCTGCAGAAACCGTACCACCTCTTCCAGCAGCACCGGCATATGCCTTAATTCCATATTCCACTCGCTTAAACCGCTTGGTACGCGCTGCCGAGCGCTCTGCGACAGGAGACTCTCCCCAGCGTGCAACGCTGGCCGCCGCAGCCATCAGCTAGCTGCCATACCCGCTATCCACTTGCCACCCCCCATCAATAAGCTAAAAAGGAATTTTGCCCCCCTCGGCTTCCAGCTTCTCTTGATAGGCTCGCCAGATGGCGCGATCCCAAATTTCAAAGTGATCTCGCACGCCGGCCACGGTAACTTCCGTGCCAAGCCTGGCATAGGCTCGCAGCTTGGCCGGGATCACAATCCGTCCCTGAGCATCTAGCTCGACTTCGCTGGCGCTGGGATAGATGCGACGCTCAAAGTCGCGCAGTTCATCGCTATTCTTGCCCGCCACCAGCTCCGCCGATTTTTCTTCCCAGCGTTGCATCGGATAAACCGACAGGCAGGTCCCCATCCCCTTACTGATCACGGCTCCTCGCCCCATCTGGACCCGAAAACGCGCTGGCACGGCCATGCGCCCTTTCGAGTCAATCGTATGCTCATATTCACCAAGAAACATGTGCGTCCTCTATCCTGCAACGAGGAGCTGCCTTCCTCCCAGCGGAAGGGCCGGCTCTGCCAGCCTGGGCTGCAGCGCCAGGATTCACCACTTTCCCCCACTTCTCCCCACTACATTATACAGTAATCCGGGGGAGGCGAAAAGAGTGTTATCCACCAATTTGGCCCTCCTCAAGTGGATAACTTGTGGATAACTTCAGACGTGCAGTCAGCTACAATGTCACAGTACTACTGTTACATTCATTGTGCTCTTTAACATAAGAACAATTATTACCTAAAATGTCTTAGATCCATCGATCAAACTCCCCACACGAGAGCACCTTCCCAACTGGTTCTTGCCTTTTCCTGGTTTTCTGAGCCGGCGGCTCATCATCGACCCTTGCCGGTCTTGGAATGGAGAAACGTCGTCAGATCCTTGGCTTCCCACAACCATGTCCGCTTGCCAGAGACGACTGGTCTGATATTGGATTTGCCTCGCCCGCCATGATGAGCTATGATGATACTGCTGCTGTTGCTTGTGCGCTGCTCTGCTTCTCATTGATTCAGGCCAGAGTCAGCTTACAAGCAAGTGGGCGAGAGACTTCCTAGAGAAAGGCAGGAGGCTGCTGTATGCCTCTCGATCCAAATTTGCGCGTCTATCTCGATGGGCTGGCGGCCATGAATGTGCCGCCAATCAGTGCTTTGAACCCCCAGGTGGCGCGCGAGGCCATCGCGGCCCAGCTAGCTACGGCCCAGGTTAAGGAGCCGGTGGCTCGCGTTGAGGATCGGCGCATTCCTGGCCCGGCAGGGGAGATCCCTATCCGTGTCTATACTCCTGCGGGCGCTGGTCCGTTCCCATTGCTGGTCTTCTTCCACGGTGGCGGCTGGGTGATCTGCAATCTCGATACGCATGATGGCCTCTGTCGCAGTCTGACCAATGGTGCTGGCTGCGTGGTGGTCTCGGTCGACTATCGGCTGGCGCCTGAGCACAAGTTTCCAGCGGCTCCCGAGGACTGCTATGCGGCAACGCGCTGGGTGGCCGAGCATGCGGCAGAGCTGAACGGGGATGCCCAGCGCCTGGCCGTCGGGGGCGATAGCGCCGGTGGTAACCTCACAGCGGTGGTGACGCACCTGGCCCGCGAGCGTGGGGGGCCGCCACTGGTCTTTCAGCTATTGATTTACCCGGCGACGGACTTTACGGCGGATACGGCATCGCGTCGAGAGAACGCTCAAGGCTATAGTCTGACGCTCGATGACATGCTGTGGTTCGCCAATCACTACTTGAATAGTCCGGAGGAGGCGCGTGATCCGCGGGTCTCGCCGATGCTGCGCGAGGATCTGAGCGGGCTACCGCCGGCATTGGTGATTACTGCTGAATATGATCCGCTGCGCGACGAGGGCGAGCTTTACGGCGAGCGTCTGCGCCAGGCCGGGGTAGCGGTGACGATTCACCGCTATGAGGGTATGATTCACGGCTTCCTGACGCCGCCTATCCCCCTGCAGCAGACGCAGGAGGCGATCGCTGAATGCTGTCAGGCGCTACGTCAAGCCTTTGGGTCGGAGGCTGCCACGCAGACCTCTGCCTCCTCTTGACTTGATGGGAGCCAGGCAGGAGACGGGGATGCCAGGCGCGCAACTGCCAACCTGCTCGCCTGGCATCCCTGCGACTACTGGAGAGGGCGGGTCAGAGGAAAGAGTGTGGTGAAGCGGGCATAAGCCTCATCCCAGGCGGCTCGCCGTTCTGGGTCGGGAAGAAAGGTCTGGGTGACCGTGGAGCGGGCGGCCAGGGTGCGCACTTCTTCCAGGGAGCGCAGTTCGCCGAGGCCGACAAGCTGGAGCAGGGCGTTGCCCTGGGCAGTGGCCTCGATGGGACCTGCGATGACGACCAGGCCGGTGGCGTCGGCCAGGCCCTGGTTGAGCCAGCGGTTTTGCGCGCCGCCGCCAACGATGTGAATGGTCTGGAGCGCGCTGCCGGTGATGCTGGCGGCCAGCTCCAACACCTGACGATAGCGCAGGATGAGGCTGTCGAGAATGGCGCGTACGAGGGCCGGAATGTCTTCGGCGGCAGGAACAGGCTGGCCGTGGGCGCTGAGCTGCTCGCGGATGCGTGTCGGCATGTCGCCCGGCGGGAGAAAGAGGGGATGGTCAGGATCGAAGAGAGCGGCCCAGGCTGGCGCTCCTTCGGCCAGGGTCAGCAGTTGCTCATAGCTGAAGGATTGCCCGCCCTCCTGCCAGCTGCGGCGGCATTCCTGGAGCAGCCAGAGGCCCATGACATTGCGCAGAAAGCGGATGGTGCCAAAGATACCGCCTTCGTTGGTGAAGTTGCTGGCACTGCCCTGGGCAATCTGGGGCTGAGGCAGTTCGAGGCCCACCAGGGACCAGGTGCCGGAACTGATATAGGCACGGTCGCGCGGACTGGCGCGCATGGGGATACCAGCCACGGCGGCGGCAGTGTCGTGGGTTGCTGGGGCAATAACCAGCACGTCCCGCCCCAGATCTTCAGCCAGCTCGCCCTGGACTTTGCCGAGCGGGGTGCCGGGCGCCACCACTGGTGGCAGAAAGTGCGTCGGCAGGCCAAGCCTGGCCAGGAGGTCGCTGGCCCAGGTCCCTTGTGGAACCGACCAACATTGGGTTGTGGTGGCATTGGTATATTCACAGAGGCGCTCGCCGCTAAGCCAGTAATGGAAGAGGTCGGGCATCAGCAGCAGATGCGTTGCGGTTTCCAGTACATGCGGCTGTTCTCGCTGGTGAGCCAGGAGCTGGTAGAGGGTGTTGATCGGCATGAATTGGATGCCCGTTTGGGCGTAGATTTCCTCGCGCGGAACCCGCGCAAAGACCTCCTCCATGAGGCCCTCGGTACGCCGGTCGCGGTAGTGGAAGGGAAGGCCCAGCAGCAAGCCCTGATCATCGAGTAGGGCGTAGTCGACGCCCCAGGTATCGACGCCGATGCTATCGAGCCTGCCAGCCAGGCGACGTGCTTTACGCAGGCCGCTGATGACCTCCTGCCAGAGAGCGAGCACGTTCCAATAGAGATGACGCCGGAGGGCCACCGGGCCGTTGGCGAAGCGATGGACCTCCTCCAGGGTCAGGCGCTGACCATCGTAGCGCGCCAGATGCACACGCCCGCTCTCCGCTCCTAGATCAACGACGGCAAGATAGCGCTCGCTCATTCACGTTCCTCTCTCTCGCTCGCTCTTGCGCCAGTCTCCGGCCAGGGCTGGCCGGACACTAGCGCAGGTAGGCAGCTGGGACGCCTCCATCGACGGTGAGGGCGCTGCCGGTGGTTTTGGAGGAGCGATCGGAGGCGTAAAAGAGCACAGCCTCGGCAACGTCCTCCGGGAAGACATTGACCTTGAGGGTAGTGCGCTGACGATAGTAGTCCTCTAGCTGCTCGGGAGCGATGCCATAGGCGCGGGCCCGCTCCTCGCGCCAGGCGCTGCTCCAGATGCCAGAGCCGCGCAGCACCGCATCGGGCATGACCACATTGACCCGTACGCCGAGCGGGCCACCCTCCTCGGCCAGGCAGCGTGCGAGATGCTGCTCCGCGGCCTTGGCAGCGCTGTAGGCGCTGTTCTCTTTGCCGGCCACAACGGCATTTTTGGAGGTGATGAAGATCAAACTGCCCCCAATACCCTGCTCTTGCCAGAGACGGAAGGCGGCGCGCGCCACCAGGAAGTAGCCCTGAACAAGCACATCAAAGACTTTGCGCCAGTCCTGCAGGCGGGTTTCGGTCAGCGGGGCTGCGGCGGCGAAGCCAGCGTTGCTGACGACAATATCGAGTCCCCCGTAGGCGCGCACGGTGGCGGCGAAGGCGGTGGCAACCTGTTCTTCGTCGCTGACATCGCAGGGGCAGGCCAGCGCGCGCCCCTGGCCATACTGCTGGGTGATGGCGTCGGCGGTCTCTTGGGCACCTTGCGGGTTGAGATCAAGAATGGCGACGTGGGCACCCTCGGCGGCCAGGCGCAGAGCTGTGGCGCGCCCGATGCCACTGCCGCCGCCGGTCACCAGGGCAATGCGTCCGGCCAGCTCTTTTTCAGGCGGGCGGCGCGTCAGTTTGTAGAGTTCCAGCGGCCAGTACTCGATGTCATAGGCTTCCTGCTCGGAGAGCGGAGTAAAACGATCAATGCTTTCACAGGCGCGCATCACGGCCACAGCCCGCTGATAGAGGTCACGGGCGACTCCGGCCATCTGGGCATCGCGCCCACTGGCGATGATCCCCAGATGCGGCACGACCACAATGCGTGGATTGGCATGCAGCAGGACGTCGCCCGGATGATGACATTCTTCAAAGTAGCGCTGATAGTTGCGGCGGAAAGCCGTGATCTCCTGGCGCAGGGCAGTCTGGAGTGCTTCGATCCCCTGGACTGGCTCCCAGGGGACCCAGACCGGCCAGTGCCGTGTGTGCACAAGGTGATCGGGGCAGGCAGAGCCACGTCGAGCGACCTCGCGCGCTTCTGGAGCGCTGGCGAAGGTCAGGGCCTCCTCGCTGTGGTCGACGGCCAGGACCATACGCTGCGGCTGGCTGAGCTGGCCCCGCAGGCCGGGCAGGATGGCTGTCAGCAGCTGCTCGCGCTCGGCGGCGCTCAGCCCGGGCTGACCGATCAGGACTGTTCTCCGCCCACGGCGCTGACGCTCGGCAGCGACAAAGTCTTCGGCCTCCTGTACCACGCGCAGCGTCTGCTCGTAGCAGGAGCGAGCGCTCTCGCCCCAGGTCACCAGGCCATGCTTTTCGAGAATGACCAGTTCGATCTCGGGGTTGGCCCGTACTGCCTGGGCCACCCGCTTGGCGAGGGTGAAGCCTGGACGAATATAAGGAATCCAGGCCATGCGCCGGCCAAAGACCTCCTCTGCCAGGCGGCGCCCGTTCTGGGCGTTAGCAAAGGCCAGAATGGCGTCGGGATGTGTATGGTCGACGTGGGCAAAGGGCAAGAAGGCGTGCAGCAGGGTCTCAATCGAGGGCCGTGGACGCCCCGGCTCGGCAAGACAATGGAGCAGATACGCTACCATCTCCTCATCGCTGAGGGCCTCGCGCTCTTCCAGCGGCAGCACATCGTCCAGGCGCAGTGGCACAAAATCGGCCATTGTCATGGTTGCCAGGTCGGAGCCGCTGCCTTTAACCCACATGATGTGCGTGGGCCGCCCGCGGAAATCCGGCTGAGTCAGCTTGACCGAGGTATTGCCACCGCCCCAGTTGGCCAGGCTGCGATCGCGCCCCAGCAGATGCGAGCGGTAGAGCAGCAGCGCGACCTCGTCCGTTTCTTGCCCTTGAATATCGTCATCGCGCCAGAGATTGCGCGGCATAGTGTTGTCTCCCCTTTCCAAAGCCAGACCAGACAAAGAATAAGCCCTGAGAGCAACAGGCCAGGCTTGTCTGTTTGGCGCCTGGCCATCAGGCGCATCAGGCGCCTGGATAGCCGCTTGCTCCACTCCTACTGGCCGGGCGCGTTCGCGCCACCTCGTCGGCGTAGCCACTGCGGCGGAAGGCGGCAATGGGGTCGGGGTCAAGCCCCATCTCCTCGCGCGCCTGCGCTAGCAAAGGACGAACATCGGTCTCGAAGGCATCCCGCAGCACCCGATAGGCTCCAAGCACATCCCCCGCGGCCTGGGCCTCGCTCAGACGCTGGCGATCGACGAGCAAGGCGCGGGCGTAGGCGCTCTGGATATGGAGCACCGACTGAATCATAGCCTCGATCTTGGGTTCAATGTTATGCGACTGATCGATCATGTAATCAATGCGCGGCGCCTGGGGCTGACTGGCTGCAGCAACCAGCTCATTGAAGACTAGAAACAGCTCAAAAGGATGCTGTGAGCCGACGATCAGGTCATCATCAGCATAGCGCCGATCGTTGAAATGGAAGCCGCCGAGTATCTCCTCGTCAAGAAGAAAAGCCACAATATGGGCCAGGTTGGTTCCCTGGGCATGGTGCCCGGTATCGACCAGAACACGCGCCTGCGGTCCCAGCTTGCGCGCCAGGGTATAGGCCATTCCCCAATCGGCCAGATCGGTATGGTAGAAAGCCGGCTCAAAAAACTTATATTCGATCAAGAGGCGCATACCAGGCGCCAGGGCTGCGTAAATCTCGGCCAGGGTCTCCTCCAGACGGTGCTTGCGCGCTCGCAGATCGTCCTGGCCGGGATAGTTCGTTCCATCGGCCAGCCAGAGGCTGATCGTATCGGAGTCGACCGCACGCGCGATCTGGATGCACTCCAGAACATGCTGCACGGCGCGCCGGCGCACCGCTGGATCAGGATGGCAGAGGCTGCCAAAGCGATACTCCTCATCCTGAAAGAGATTGGGATTGACCGCCCCGATGCGAACGCCCAGCTCGGCAGCATAGGCTTTGACTGCCTCCCAGTCGTCTTCTTTATCCCAGGGAATATGAATGGCCACCCGCGGGCAAACGCCCGTCAGGCGATGGACCAGGGCCGCATCGGCCAGCTTTTCGCGTAAATTGCGGGCCGCCCCAGGCCAGTGAAAGACCTTAAAACGAGTCCCTGAGTCGCCGTAGCCCCAGGAAGGCGTCTCGATCGTAAAGCGCTTGATAGCCTCCAGCACGCTGCGCCGCTCAGCCGAGCCCAGCTCCTCGCTGGCAAGCCGGTCGCGGCCCACCTTCGGCTGATCCTGTTCTTGCTTCAAGCGAACCTCCTTCACTTCGCTACACAGCAGTTCATAGCAGCACTGAATGGGGACACTGGAACAGAGGTACAAGAGTGCAACAAATTGGCCCGAGGCAGGAGCAGCGAGCCACAGCCTGGTCTCCACAGGCAGCAGGCCGCTGGCCGGCCCCATCGGCTCCAGGCCAGGTCGGGCGTCGCAGTGCACTCCGCAGGTCAGCATCCGCCAGAGGCAGCGACGCCCTTGGCAGCTCTAGAAGTTGAACTGGTCGATGTTATCCTTGTTAAAGACCGTTGGTGGGCCAAGCAGGACCACATTATTAGGGCCGATGGTCTTCGTACCGAGCTTGCCGGCGTTGAAGCTCTCACCCGGCTTCCCCGTAATCTTGCCCTCCACCAGGGCAGCAGCCGCATAGTAGGCCAGGTAGCCCAGATCAGCAGGGTTCCACAAGGCGAACTCCGGGCACGTCCCATCTTTCACATACTTGCGCATCAGATTCGGCGTCCCCAGGCCAGTCAGCATGACCTTGCCACCCTTGCCCACCGACTCAATCGCGCGCGCCGCCGCGGCCAGCCCTACCGTTGTTGGTGAAATGATCCCCTTGAGGTCGGGATAAGCCTGGAGTAGCCCCAGCGTCTGCTGGAAACTTTGCTGGTCATCATCATTACCGTATGCAATCTTGACCAGATGCATGTTCTTGTACTGAGGCTTCGTTAGCTCATCCTTCATGTACCCGATCCAGGTGTTCTGGTTGGTAGCCGTGCTGGCCGCCGAGAGGATGGCGATATCGCCGCTGTAGTTAATCAGCTTCCCCAGAATCTGGACCTCGATACGCCCGATATCCTCGGAATTGGCCTGATTCACAAAGATCTGGCGCGCATCGGGAGCGACGTCCGAGTCATAGCTGACCACCTTAATCCCCTGCTGCATGGCCCGCTTAAGGGCCGGCGCCAGGGCGTTGGGATCGTTGGCCGAGACCACGATAGCGCTCACATGCTGCTCTGTCAGCGTGTTAATAAACGGCACCTGTGCCGCCGCGCTACTCTCCGTCGGGCCAACCTGCTTGAACTGCCCCTTCAGCTCTGTGGCTGCCTGCTTGGCGCCATTGGCCGCGGTATCGAAATAGGGGTTGTTGATCGCTTTGGGGAGAAAGGCAATATTGAGCGAAGCGGAGCTTCCGCCCGAGCTGCCACTCCCGCTACTGCTGCTGCCACCGCAGGCAGCCAGCATCAGCAGCATTGCCACAGACAGAGCGGTGAGCAGTGTACGCAACAGCGTCTTCACTGTTTTCCTCCTCCTTACCAACGCTCCCGCAAGCGGAGCGTCCTGGTGTGGTAGTGGTGATGACAACCAGCACATCTATTCCGAGACAGGGCACCATGCCAGGCGAGGGTCGAGTCAGCGCCGGGCCCGACCAGCCGATCAGGCCAGTCAGCCGGGCTAGTGGCGCTGCCCTCGCTCGCGGGCGCGGGCAGCTCCTGTCTCTTCAGGCGCAGGTAGCGCGGCTCCGCGGGCCAGCCCGCCAGCAGGCCCATTGTCAGCCGCGCGTCTGCGCGAGGCCGCCTCTTGCAAACGCCGAACCACATTAGGCCCCAACACCGAAAGAATGAGCAGCGCGCCCACGGCAATATTCTGGATATCGCCGCTGATATCCGCCAGGCCCAGGGCGTTGCGCAACACCCCAATGATCAAGAGCGAGAGCACCACGCCGGGCAGACTGCCGCTGCCGCCGAAGATATTGACCCCACCCAGCAACACAATCGTCACCACATCCAACTCAAAGCCGAGGGCGTTATCCGCACGCGCGTTGGAGAAGCGCGCCGTGAAAACCACACCGGCCAGGGCCGCCACCAGGCCCGAGAGGACAAAGAGCAGTAGCTTGATATCATCAACGCGGATGCCGGCAAAGCGAGCCGCTTCCTTATTGCTGCCAATGGCATAGATCTGCCGGCCCAGCGTACTGCGATGCAAGAGCAAGGAGAAGATCAGTGCCAGAGCAACGAAGAGGACGAACGGCCAGGGGATCAGCGTACCCGGCACCGTACCGAAGCCAAAGTTCGTGAAGGCTGGCGGGAAATTGCTCACCGCCTGGTCGCCCATGACCACATAGGCCAGGCCACGAAAGAGGGCCAGTGTGCCCAACGTGACCACCAGCGAGGGGAGGCCGAGGCGCGTGACCGCCAGGCCATTGACGAGGCCGCAGAGGGCGCCAATCAGCAGGACCAGAGCAATGGCCAGACCCAGTGGCAGGCCGTGGCTCCAGGTGTAGCCGAGTACGACGCTCGCCAGCCCCAGAATCGAGGCCACCGAGAGATCGATCTCCCCGGCGATCACGATCAGCGTCATGGTCAGGGCCATCAGCGCCTTCTCCATCATATCGCTGATCAGCAGCGAGAAGTTGGACAGGCTCAGGAAATACGGAGAGAGCGCACTCCCCAGCGCCAGAGCGAGCACCAGCAGCACCAGCAGCAACGCCTCCCACGAGCGCATCCAGGCCAGCAAACGAGCGAGACCGCCACCCGAGGCAGCTGCTCGCCGGTCCTCTTTTGCTAATGCCGGCGCCGAAGGAGCAGCTGCAGAGGAAGCATCGAGGTCGAGCGCAGGCTGCTTGACTTCGGACGAATCACTCATCGTTGCCTCCCACCGCGCAGGCGGTGCTGGAGCCAGCGCGTAATCAGGGCATCCAGCGTCACCGCTGCCAGAATAGCGGCGCCATCGATCGCCTGCAGCCAGAACTGCGACAGCTTCAACAAGGTCAAGGCATTATCAATGGTTCCGAGCACGATCGCGCCAAGCATCGCCCCCAGGATAGTCCCGGAGCCGCCGAAGATATTCACTCCGCCCACGACGACCGCGGCGATCACCTGTAGCTCCAGGCCCGTCGCCGCCCCCGAATCGACTGTCGCAAAGCGTGCGCCCCAGAGCACTCCAGCAAAGCCGCTCAAGAGGCCACAGAGCAGAAAGGTCAGGAAGATCAGGCGCTCAGCGCGCAAGCCGGCCAGGCGCGCCGCCTCGGGATTGCTTCCCAGGGCATACAGCTCGCGACCGGTGCGGGTCGCCCGCAACAGATAGGCAAAGATCAGGGCGATGGCTGCCGCAAAGACAATCAGAGCCGGGACTCCCAGAATATGGGTGGTTGCCAGGGAGAGGAAGCTATCTGGCACGTCGTAGGCGCTCACCTGCGTTCCGCCCGCGATATACGAGTCCAGGCCGCGGTAAAGATAGAGCGTTCCCAGCGTCGCCACGATGGCCGGCACCCTTCCCAGGGCCACAATCAGGCCGTTGACCGCCCCCAGAACGGCCCCCAGGGCGCAGCCAAGCAAGATAATCAGAATCACCGGCGTCTGCGGATGGTTCTTCAAAACGTCGGCGCAGACAAAAGCGGTCATGCCAACGGTAGAGCCGACCGAGAGATCCACATTGCGCGTCAGGATCACCATTGTCTCGCCGACTGCCACAATGGCCAAAATGGCGATCGAGAGCAGGATCTGCTCGAAATTGCCCGGCGTCAGGAAGCGCGGCGTCTGCAGACCGACCAGGGCAACGATCACCAGCAGCACGACGATCAAGCCCAGCTCTCGCACACGGCCCACCAGGGCCACAAGGCGCTTGCCGCCGGGGCGCACGCGCCCGCGCGACTCCTCTACACGGGTCGTTGTTGTGCTCATGCACGTACCTCGCTCACCTGCTCTGTCTGTTCTGTCCCGTTGCTGCCAGCATGACTTTCTCCTGATCGGCCTCGGTGCGACTGAACAGGCCAGTGACGCAGCCCTCATGCATGACGAGCACCCGATCCGACATGGCCAGAATCTCGGGTAGCTCGCTGGAGATCAGGAGGATGGCCAGACCACGCGCGGCTAACTCGGAGATGATGCGATGGACCTCGGCTTTGGCGCCGATGTCGATGCCACGCGTCGGCTCATCAAGGATGAGGATACGCGGCTCGGTCGCCAGCCATTTGCCCAGCACTACCTTCTGCTGATTGCCACCTGAGAGGGCGCGCACCGGCTGGGTCAGGCGCCCACCGCGCACGCGCAGGCGCTCAGCATAATCGGCGGCGATTTTCAGCTCCTGGCGCGACCTGATCAGTGAGAAGCGCGCGACGCGTTGCAAAATAGAAAGGGTGATATTTCGGGCGATGGAGAAATCGAGGACGAGGCCCTGCTGATGGCGATCTTCGGGGACGTAGGCGATACCATAGCGCATGGCATCGCGCGGCGAACGGATGCTGACCGGGCGCCCGTCAACCAGGATCTCACCGCTCTCGGCCTGATCGATGCCGAAGAGGACGCGCGCCACCTCAGTGCGGCCTGCCCCAACCAGACCAGCCAGCCCGAGGATCTCGCCACGCCGCAGCTGAAAGCTCACGTCGCGGAAGACACCGGCACGGGACAGATGGCGTACCTCCAGCACGACCTCACCAACTGCTGCCTCCTCTTTGGGGAAGAGAGCCGCCAGCTCTCGCCCTACCATGTGACGAACGGTCTCTTCGGGTGTCAGATCCTGAGCTGGAGCTGTGATCACCCGCTGCCCATCACGCAGGACCGTCACGCGGCTGGCCAGGCGAAAGACCTCCTCCAGGCGATGGCTGACAAAGAGGATCGCCACCTGCCGCGCCCGCAGCTGCTCGACGATGGTGAAGAGGTCCTCCACCTCGCGCGGCGAGAGTGAGGCTGTCGGCTCATCCATGATCAAGACACGTGCATCCTGCGACAAGGCTCGCGCAATCTCGACCAACTGCCGATCAGCCACCGAGAGGCCCCGCACCGGTAGATAGACATTCAGCTCCACACCCAGCGATTGCAGCAGCTGCTCTACCTCGCGATACATACGGCGCCAATCGATGCGCCCCAGGCGATCGCGCGGCTGATGGCCCATAAAGACATTCTCGGCCACGTCAAGATCAGGGAAAAGGGTCGGTTCCTGATGGATGACAGCAATGCCAACAGCCTGAGCCTGCGCGGGGCTGCGCAGCTCGACCGCCTCGCCGTTGATTTTGAGGAGACCACGATCGGGGCGGTGCACGCCTGCCAGAATCTTTACCAGCGTGCTTTTGCCGGCACCATTCTCGCCTACCAGCGCATGGACTTCGCCCGCATAGAGGCTCAAGTCCACCTCTTTGAGGGCTTGAATGGCCCCGAAACGCTTGCTAACGCCGACCAGCTCGATCACGGGCACCGCCGCTTGCGGCGCGGCAACTTCCATAGTTCCCCCTGGTGAGTGTCTTTCGCAGACGATCAGTGCTACATTCTATCCGCTGATCCGTTCGACGATCAGGCAATCGGCCAGTCAGTGAGCCTGGTCATTGGCTCGCTCTGGCCGGGGTGCATGGGCCGGCTGCTAATTGAAACGTTTCAATGCTGAGAGTATAATCGAGGCCAGCCTGATTGTCAAGGGGAAGAACGCCCTTATGCGCAGGGCAAACGGCAGGAAGATGGCCAGAGGGCAGACAGTTGTGGCATACTATCTTGTGATACAGTCGGGTCAGTCAGCAGAGGATGTGGCTTCAGCGGCCCTCCTGATTGCCACCAGGGCCAAGACAGGACCTTCTGCCCCTGGTAGATTGCGGCGCGACCCAGGCTGAATAATGCACAGCGACGAGAACCTCGCCCCAGCCCAGCGCGCAGGAGCGGCCCGTATTGAGAGGGAGCGACCGCCAGACCGCCTGCAGCACTAGGGGGCTTGCCTTATCATTATCATCTTCATGCCTATGGATTTCGCTTCTGTCTATGGAGTGCGTGCATGCCAAGTATTCGTGAGGTAGCCGAGCGGGCCGGTGTCTCGCTTGGGACCGTCTCTAATGTGTTGAATCATCCCGAGCTGGTAGCGGAAGAGACAAGGCAGCGCGTGCAGCGCATCATTGACGAGCTGGGTTTTGTCCGCAATGGTTCGGCGCGCCAGCTTCGCGCCGGGCGCAGCCTCTATATCGGCCTGGTAGTGCTTGATGTGGCCAATCCCTTCTTTACCGAGGTGGCGCGCGGCGTCGAGGATGTGGCCAGCGAGGCTGGTTACGTGGTCATCCTCTGCAATTCAGACGACTCGCCTGAGCGCGAGGCCCACTATCTGCGAGTGCTGGAAGAGCAGCGCGCGCACGGTGTGCTGATCACCCCCGTGCTTGATGACCACACCCATCTCTATCGCCTGCGCAAGCGCGGCATCTCTGTGGTCTTGCTGGACCGTCCGAGTCGGCAGTCAGATCTGTGCTCGGTGGCCGTCGACGATGTGCATGGGGGCGAGCTGGCTGTGGAGCATTTGCTGGCCCAGGGACACGAGCGCATTGCTTTTGTCAATGGCCCGCATTCGATTCGCCAATGCGCCGATCGTCTGGAGGGCGTGCAGCGGGCGGTGCGCGCGGCAGGCGCTGATCCCGCTCAGGTAGTCTTAGAGGTTACCAGGCCCTTTCTGAATGCCCGCGAGGGAGAGCGCGCTGTCGAGCAGATCTTGAGTGTGAGCGAGGCTGAGCGCCCAACAGCCATCTTCTGCGCCAACGATCTGCTGGCTCTGGGAGTCATGCGCGGCCTCACCAGGCGCGGCTTTGCGATCCCGCGCGACTTTGCCCTCGTCGGCTACGACGATGTTGATTTTGCCGGCATGCTTTCGACGCCGCTGACCTCCGTGCGCCAGCCCAAGTATCAGCTTGGCCGCAGCGCTGCCGAGCTACTCCTGGATGAGGCCGACCATCCCACTACGCACGAGCACCGCCAGCTTACCTACCAGCCCGAGCTGATTGTACGCGAATCCAGTAGCTACCGCCGTCCGCGGCGCTCCCGCTTCACGCGACCGGGCGCATCTCCTACCTCTCCCTGAGCGCCTACCCGCCTCTGCCTCGCCTTGCTCCCTACTTGCTGCTTATCCCAAACTGCTTCTTCGCTCTCTAACGTCGCCTGATGGCCAGTTTTGCCAGGCGCTCACCTGCTTGCAGTAAGGTCTCGTCGTTTTTGCAGAAGGAGAAGCGCAGATATTTGCTGCCGATATGGGAGTGTTCAGGGCAGTAGAAGGTCTCAGGGGGAATACCGGCGACGCCGATCTCGCTGATGAGATAGCGCGCAAATTCGAGCGGCGTGCCGTTGAAGACCGGTGAGAAGTCGGCCAGGACAAAGTAAGTGCCCTCGGGCACTCGATACGGGAGGCCCGCAGCATCGAGAGCCTGCAAGAGCAACTGGCGCTTGTGCTCGTATAGCTCCTTCAGGCCCCGGTAGTAGCTATCTGGAAGGCTCAGGGCGTAGGCAATGGCTTCCTGGGTGGGATGGTGCACGGCAAAGGTGATGAACTGATGGGCACGAGCGACACCGTCCACCAGGTCGGGATGACCATAGACCCAGCCGATCTTCCAGCCGGTGGCGCTGAAGGCTTTACCCGAGCTGCTGACCGTCACGGTGCGTTCGAACATGCCAGGCAGGGTGGCAATGGGAATATGGCGCGCATCGTCAAAGATCAGATGCTCGTAGACCTCATCGGCAATGACAGTTACATCGTGTTCGATGCACAGTTCAGCGATGCAGGCCAGTTCCTCACGCGAGAAGACGCGTCCACAGGGATTATGTGGGGTATTGAGGATGAGAGCGCGTGTTTTAGGCGTGAAGGCGGCGCGCAGCTCAGCGGGGTCGAAGGTCCACTGGGGTGGATGCAGCGGCACGTAGACGGGCGTGGCGCCGGCCATGAGGATATTAGGTACATAGGAATCGTAGAATGGCTCGATCACAATGACCTCATCGCCAGGATCAACCAGGCCCAGGACGGCGGCAAAGATGCCCTCGGTAGCGCCCGCGGTCACAATGACGCCGCGCTCCGGGTCGATCTCCAAGCCATAGAAGCGCGCCGCGTGAGCGGCCACGGCGCGGCGCAGCGAGGGCGTCCCTGGTCCCGGGGCGTACTGATTGTACTGGCCGGCTTGCAAGGCCGCCACGAGCTGGGCAATGATGTCGGGAGGGGTATCGAAATCGGGTCTCCCTTGCCCCAGATTGAGGGCGTTGTGCTGCTGTGCCAGGACGTTGATCTCCGTAAAAATAGTAGTCCCAAAGCTCGCTACACGCCGAGCAGCAGTAGCCATGCCTGTGTGCTCCTCACAAAGCTTTGATCAGTTGAGACTATTATACCTCTCTGGTATACTCCCAGTATATGCCGCTCTGGGGGAGAGAGGCGAGTGCCTGGTGAGTCTGACCTGCACTCGACCGAGCCGACGGAGCGGCCTGATGTCTTTGTCCGGCAGGGCAGGACCACTGAGCTGGCCCGCCGCCCGCCTCTCTGGTCTCATCTAGCTAGTCTGGTATCTGGTAGGGAGTCAAACGTCGCAAGATGGCTGTGGTGAGAGGATTGTACACTGTTGATTTGTTGAAGGATCAGCGTCTGAGCATTATGGGGCATCCAGCGGGCGGCGCCTTGCTGGAACAGGCCATCAAGATGCTGCGCAGCGCGGGGGTAGATGTGCTGGTCTCGCTGCTAACGGGTGAGGAGATCGAGGAGATTGGTCTCCAGCGTGAGGCCCAGACCTGCCAGGAGCAGGGGCTGCGCTATTTCCATTTCCCGATCCCTGACCTGCAGGGGCCGCCGCTGGATGGCGAGATCCAAGACCTGCTGAGCGAGCTGTATGAGCTGCTGTGTGCCGGTCAGCATATTGCAATCCATTGCCGCCTCGGCATTGGGCGCTCGGCGATGATTGCCGCCGGACTGCTGGTGCGCGCAGGCTACTCGGTGCCGCTGGCCGTGGGCCTGCTCTCGTCGGCTCGCGGCTGCTTTGTGCCACAGACACCGACGCAGCTGGAGTGGATTGAGGCCCTGGAGCGCTACTATCGCCAGCAGGGCCTGCCTTTTCTTGACGATGCCTGACTGAGCTGAACTGAGCCGAGCCGAGCGCGTCCGGCAGCCCTGTCCGCGATGATCTGCCCGGAGGCCATGCGGCCCATGCGGCCACTGCGGCCACGGCCAGGGTCAGGGGCCACACTCGCTTAAACTTCGCCATAGACCGGCAGGCCGCCCACGATGGTGGCCTGAATACCGTTGCTGACCAGGCGCTCGGGCGGGATCTGAAAAGGGTCCTCGGGCAAGACCACGGCGTCGCCAAACTTGCCGACGCTGAGCGAGCCTTTGTCGGCCTCCTCGGCACCAGCATAGGCCGCCCCAAGGGTGTAGCCATAGAGCGCAGCGCTCAGCGAGAGCGCCTGCTCCGGCAGCCAGGAGGGGCGCCCGCTCTCGGGATCGGTGCGCTGGACGGCGGCGTAGATGATGCGCAGCGGATCAAATAGCTCGACGGGAGCATCAGAGCCAAGAGCGAGAGGAATACCACGCTCGTACATGGTGCGATAGGCGTAGGCCCGTCGATGGCGCTCCCCCCAGTAGCGTTCGGCTATGTCACGATCGGCCACGGCATGGTAGGGCTGCACCGAGGCAATCACGCCCAGGCGGCGCATCCGCTCCAGATCGGTAGCGTGAATCAGCTGCACATGCTCCAGGCGATAGCGCAGGCGCTCGCCAGGGCGCTGGCCCTGCTCAGTCAGATGGCGCTGGGCCAGTTCGATGGCGTCGAGCGCCACGCGCGCCGCCCGATCACCAATAGCGTGGATGGCAATGAGCAGATTTAGCTCGCTCGCCTCCCTGACCAGGGCACGCATCTCTTCCTCGGGCGTAGCCAGAATCCCGTAATTTGAGAGACTGCCCTCGTAGCTGTCGAGCATGGCGGCGGTCTGCGAGCCAAGGGTGCCATCAGCGAAGATCTTGATGCCTCCAATGCGCAGCAGGACATCCTCTTCGTCCGCTTTGAGCAGACCAGCGCGCAGCTCGGGCAAGGGATGACGCTGGAGGATCATACGCACCCGCAGCGGCAGACGCCCCTCCGCCCGCAGGGAAGCCAATAAATCGTAGGTCGCGCGATCTTCGATATCGTGGATGGCCGTAATACCAGAGCGCAGGAGCGCTGCCAGCGTCTCCTGCAGGAGCTGGCGCGCCAGGGTCGGTGAAGGCGGGGAGATCAGGCGAGCAACCAGTTCCATCGCTGCCCCTTCCTGCAAAATGCCGGTCGGCTGGCCACTGCCATCGCGCAGAATAGCGCCGCCGGGCGGATCGGGCGTCTCGGCGGTGATGCCCGCCCGTGCCAGGGCCAGCGAATTCACCCACAGTAGATGACCGTCCTTGCTCCAGAGGGCGACCGGGTGCTCGGGCGCCGCCGCATCCAGTACTTCCCTGGTGGGGAAAGCGCGCGACGGCCAGCGATTGCGATCCCAGTGGCTGCCAACGACCCATTCACCGACAGGCGTACGGGCCACGCGCTCGCGCACCAACTGGGCCACCTCGTCGGCGCTATTGCAGGCCGCTGCGTCGATATCATGGCTGCGGTAAGCAGTGGCCAGCAGATGGATATGAGCATCAATGAAGCCCGGCAGCACCGTCTTGCCGCGCAGATCGATCAGCTCGGCCTGCGTCCCGGCAGCCTGGCGGACCTCGACATTGTCTCCGATCGCCACGATACGCCCGCTCTCACGCTCGACGGCCATCGCCTGGGCCTGGGGCCGAGAGGCATCCATCGTATAGAGCTTACCGTTGAGATAGACTATTCGGCTCATGCTCAGCGCCATCCTTTATAGAGCTGGGTTAGCTCGCCAGTGCGCTCACTGCGCCGCCCAGGACGCAACGGCGAGGTAGCGCGCAGGACCTTGTAACGGCTATTGCCGCCCACCTCCTGCACCTCCTCAAAGCACTCCTCCAGCACCGGCTCGTACTTCAAGAAGCGATTGGCCACCAGGTAGAAGCGCCCGCGACGCGGCGTCAGCAGCCGGGCACTCTCGCGGATAAAGCGCTCGCCGACGGCCTTTGTATTGACACCCCACACATGGAACGGGGGATTGGTCGCGATCAGGCTGAAACGCTGCCCGTTCACAGCGCTGGTGGCATCGCTGGGTAAAGCCTGGGCGTTGCTCAGGCCCTTTTCCTGCAGCCGCTGCTGCGCCAGGGCTACCGCCGCCAGGCTGGCATCAACCAGGGTCACACTGCCCTTACGAGCGCGCTCAGCAATATGCAGGCCAATATAGCCGGCCCCACAGCCGAGATCGAGCGCCACATCGGTCACATAGACCTCCAGCGACTCCAGCAAGAGGCGCGTCCCTTCATCCAGCTCACCACCAGCAAAGACCTCGCGCTGCGGCCAGGCCGGCGGCTCCGCAGACAGAGGCGTCTCGGCAGTCTTCTCCGCCGCTACGACCCGCCAGCCCTTGCTGATCTCTACCGTCTCCAGATTGCCAAAGTACTCGCGCATGCGCCGCGCAATTGAGAGAATCCCTCGATCCTTCGCTCCAGTCACATAGAGACGTCCGCCGGGCTTAAGGGCATAGCGGGCCGCCTCCAGCCCATAGTAGACCCAGGCTTTGGAGGGCTGATAGAGCAGATTCATGACCGCGACATCTATGGTATTCGGCGAAGTTTCTCGCGTATACTCATGGAAAGGAATGTGTTGTAACTGGCTGCGGGCAGGGACAGCGTACGCTTGTTCAAGGGCGCCGACGTTGTCTTCCGCCAGGATGATTCGCCCACGGCTGAGTTGACGTGCGGCCACCTGGACAAAGGGGTCCGCCGCTGAATTTAAGATCAGCAAGCGCTGCTCAGCATGCAAAGGAACATTGTCAGCTAAGAGTTGAGGATGGAGCATACGCATGGCCCTCTACGTTGATACTGCTTTCATAGATGATATCACGAACGTGGCCCGCACGGTACCATTAGCCGGCGTGACCACCAATCCAACGCTGTTGCTGGCCGCCCGTGAGCGCGGTCAGCAGCTCTCGCCCCGCCAGGTGCTGGAGGCGCTGCTAGAGGCCCTGAGCGGCCATGTCTTCATGCAGCCGGGCGCCAGCGAGGAAGAGGAGATGTATCGTGAGGCTCTCAGCTACATCGAGATGGCACCCGAGCGTGTTATCCCGAAAATCCCTATGAACCAGGTGGGCATGCGCGTGGCCCGCCGTCTGAGCAGTCAGGGCTATGCACTGGCTTTTACCGCCGTCACCACCGTGCCCCAGACTTATTGCGCCCTTCAGGTGCGCGCCGATTTCGTCATTCCCTACTACAACCGCCTGGAGCGCTCCGGGATCGATGCCACAGCCCGCATCGCTCAGATGGCCTCTCTCTGCCGCTCTCAGGAGCCAGCAACCACACGCGTGCTGGTGGCAAGCATTAAGACTCCCGAGGAGGCCGCCCGCGCTCTCCTGGCCGGCGCTCACGATCTGACCGCTCCCCCCCAGGTCCTGCTCGATTTGATCAGCGACCCGCTCAGCGAGGAGGCCATCCAGCGCTTCAATCGCGACTGGGAGAAGATGAACAAACTGTAATCGTTCACGTTGCGCTAGTATACGAGAACGATGAAAGAACGTTCATGAATCAGCCCCCCACGTTCATGCGATTCTCATCTGAGCGCGCTATCATGTAGGCGTAACAAGCTTCAGAGAACGGTTCCGCGGGCGCGAGGCAAACGTGGGGGGGATAGTAGAGAAACGGGACTCCTGGGGTCAGGCAACGTGGCAGGGTGGCACGTCTCTCTGGGCAGTTCTCCGTCATCTCACTACTACTACTTGCTCGACACGGATCGGCGCAACGTGGTGAGGGTGGTTACT
>NZ_JADGIA010000208.1 GCF_019683635.1 Thermogemmatispora sp.
TAGGACAGTCAACGGATGGGTCTTTTCCCCAGCTTTCTTTTGAGGAAGCGTTGAAAACATATTTGTTGGCTCATAAGGCCCGGGGGCATAGCTGGCGGACTTTGGAGGATTATGAGCGAACGCTCCGACTCTTTTTTCGGTACCTGGAGACAGAGCGAGGCAAATGTTCGATCGAGCAGATTACAGCAGAGGACTTTCACGCCTGGCTGGCCTTCTTGAGGGAGGGCAAGTCTCAGCGGGGACAACTCTACAGTAGCCGGAGCTTGCAGACCTATGCCCGCAATGTCCTGGTGTATTTCCGCTGGTTGGAGCGGCAGCAGTATCTGCAGATTAATCCACTGGCGAATGAGTTTATACCCAAGGTGGATAAACCCTTGATCCAGGTATTCACTGAGGAAGAGCTGAAGCGTCTCGATGCAGCTTGTGAGCGCCAACCTCGGGGCCGTGCCTTAACGCCAGATGAACGCAAGGCGTTGGCAGCGCGCGATCGAGCTATTCTTTGGCTCTTGTTGTCGACAGGTGTTCGGGTTTCGGAGCTATGCCAGCTTTGTCTGACAGATATTGATTGGAAAAACAATATGCTCCTTATCCAGGGTAAGGGGGCTAAGGAGCGGAAAGTTCCTTTTGGCCAGGTGGCTCATCAGTATCTGCAGACCTACCTGCGCTTTTGGCGTGGGGAACCCAAGGAACCAGATGATCACGTGTTTCTCTCGGTTAATGGACGGCCTCTTTGCCCGAATGGTGTGCGTTGCATTTTTGAGCGACTTAAGCGCGAAGCTGGCATCACTGACAAGCGGGTCAGTCCCCACACGTGTCGGCACTGGTTTGCCGTTAGGTGCATCAAGAAAGGGATGCCGACAACAGCCTTGCAGCAGTTGTTAGGACACGAGTCCTTAGAGATGATCGATACCTATGTCAGGCTCGCGGACCAGGATCGGAGCGAGATCTATCAGCGATTTTCGCCGGTTGACTCTCTGGAGATGCATCAGCCGAGTCGACGTCAGGAACTGCGGACCTGGCGCCAGGCCCGGCGTCGCTCTCCAACGCGCTCCTTTGACCGTGAGCACTGAGGGGTAGTCTGGGCGAAAGCCCTTGTATCCTTGACTGGTTGTTTATGTGTCTGGTTGTCCTTGACTAGAAAGGAGGTTGCAGCTCTGTCACTCGCAGAGGCTCTGGTGGCGGTGGCGCCCTTGGTGCTGCTTGCCTTCATTGCCTGGCTGACAATGCGCCGCTCCCAGCGGTAAGCCTGGCCTGGTCTCGCGGCTCCTGGTTGATGGTCCCTCACCCGAGGGGGATCATCCAGGAGGGTGCAGCCAGACGGCTGGTTGGCGCCTGCCTCCCGCAGCAAGGTGATCCTTGGACTGGGGGAGGTAGGAGCGAGCCATCGCCGTGGTGGTTCGAGACCTATTGCGAAGACAGGAGGTGTCTGGTTCATGGCCACGATGAGCGGAGGGCGGGCAGCAGCCGCTGCCTGGTGTCCAGTCTGCGGGCTATCCGTAGACCGGCTGCAGCAATGGATTGCCTGGCTGGAGCGCAAACAGGAACGGGAACGCGCCTACCTGGATCGGCGTGCCCGCCGCGGGGTTCGGACCCCGACCGATGAGGTCTACGAGGCCGATCAGCGACAGCTTACCGCCTTGCTCCTGGTCTTGCGCCAGGGGCTGGCGAGCGCGCAAGCCGGTGGCGCTGGGTCTCAACTGGGAAGTCTGGTTCCCTATCCTGACGAGGAGTAACCCGAAAGGAGGAAGATTGTGGCAGCATATCAGATTTCTGACCAGGACTACGAGGGGTTAACCCTGCTCAAGCAGCAGCTAGAGCAGCAGCTCCTTGGGGCTGAGTCCAAGTACATGGCAGCCGTTTTCAACCGGCTGCATCGCGTGGTTTCCCGCGAGTATATCAAGGCCACGCGCGCTCGTGAGCTGATGGCTCGGACCGAGGCGAATAAGCTCCTGGAGAAGCTGCGTGCCGAGCGCCGGCAGCCTCGTTCGTCACAGGAGGGCTAAGATGGGCTGGCGGAGTCAGTTTGCTGCATTCTGGCGCGGGCTGATGGGAGGACAGGAGCCACCGCCGGCTGCGGAGACCTCTCCTGCTCCGGCTGCCCCTGCTCCCGGATCGCCTGGGCTGCCTGGTCCTTCGCAGCCCGAGCCAGTGCCTGCCGACATGGGAGATGAGCCCGCTCTCGAACGCTATCGCCGGCAGATTGACGAGTTTGACGAGGATCGCGAGCCCCCCTTGGGGCGGCTGGTGCGGCAGATCGTCGTGATTGCGGCCTACCTCGGGCCGCTGGTGGTGGCCTGGGTGGTGGGCCTGGAGCTGGGTGATGCCTTCGCCGGCGGGAGCTGGAGCCTTGACTCCTACAATCTGGGGATGCATGTGACTGCTTTGCTGGCCGAGCTGCTCACGGGAGGGCTGGCGCTGGCCAGTGCGCATGCGCTCAAGAAGACGCTGGCAGATCGGGCCTATCTGGCGCGCTGCGTGGGAGCGGCGACCCTCTTTGTGGTGCTCAGTGGGGGGTCCTGCGTGGCCCTGTGGTGGGTGGTCTCCCGGCATGGAGCGTATCCCCTCTGGGTCCAGATCTCGCGGGTGGTGCTGGGGCCGCTGATCGATCTGGGAGCCATTGTCTGCCTGGCGACGCTCGACTTCCGCAGTCTGGCGCGGCACCTGCAAACCATTCATCAGAAGGCCGATGCTGTCCACCAGTTGGCAGAGGCCGAGATCCGGTTGCGTGAGGCCGAGCAGGCAGCACTCAACCGACAACGTGAGGCCGAGCAGTTCCTGGCGGCGCGGCGCCTCTATGAGGAAACGCTGGCGGAAATGAGCCGGCTCCAGATGCAGGGGGTGCTCAAGGTCATGGAGCGGGCGGTGGGCGTGGTGGAGGCAGAGGTGAGTCCTGCTCGTCCTCCCTTACCGTCGCAGCCGTCACCTAAGCTCTCACTGCTGACCCCCCTCTCAGAGCGGCGGGAGGCCCGTGAGGGAAAGGGAGAGCAAGGAGAGGAGACGGGCCGGCAGGTTCGTGGCTAGCGAGGAAGTAACCAGTTCAGGCAGGGAGGAGCGCGATGAGACAGGACCGGCAGACGGTGGCGCAGCTGTTGGTGATCCAGGCCCCCCGATTGGGCCTGCAGGTCGTCGCGGAGCAGGCTCCTGGTTGTTATCTGGTGGACTGGCGGGGGCGCCGGCTACGGATGCTGATGTTAACGCGGTCGCATGACTACTGGCTGAAGCGGCTGGCCCTGCGGCAAGGGCAATGGGATCAGCTCTGTGTGGTTCGCCACGATAGCTGTGTCCCACTGCCGGTTCTGGATCTGGAACGAGGCTACCTCTATGCCCCCTACGAGCCGCCGCCCTGGTATCGGCTGGGGGAGCAGCTCACGCGACGAACGGCTCCCGTCTTTTTAGGCCAACTGCTTTGTGGTGTGCAAGCTGCCTGGGAACGGCTAGGCCGTCTGCCGCGGGGCAGCCGCGCGAGATATCAGCGTCGGTTGCAGGCGCTGGTGCAGCGGGTGCCGGGGCGGCCCGTAGGTGGCAGTGCTTCCAGTGTGCTGAGTTAGGAGGAATGACGATGCCATTTGAGATGCCATCTGAAGACGATCTGTGGGCAGCATTGAAGCTGCTGGATCAAGCCCTTGAACGATACCTGCCTGCTGACTTGGCAGCGACGAGGCTTTTTCCCTGGGAGGTCACGAGCCTCTATGTGGCCATGCAGCATCTCATGGTGTTGGCGTTAGAGAGCTCTCAGCTCTCCACGCGTGCCTACCAGCAGCAAGCGTGTCAGATTGTGCAGTCCTTGCGTGCCGTCTTGAGAACGGAAGAGTCTCAGCGTCTGGCTGCGCTCCTGCACATTGAGCAGACCGGTAGCTGATGAAGACGAGAAGGAGCAAAACCATGAGTTTGTTTGTGACAAAGCGTCGTCAGCAATGGTGTTGGATTGATCCCCACCAGGGGGTAACGCAACAAGGGTCTTGGGAGGCCCTCTTGCGGGCTGTCCAGGCGCGACAGGAACGGGTCTGGGTGGTGATCACCACGAGCCAGGACGACCCGGCGTGGTTACCAGTGATCCGCCAGTTGAAGAGCTGCTTAGAGCGCCAGGGCTGGACCGTGGTTGTGCCCCAGAGCCAGCAGGAGCGGGTCCAGCAATCCCAGCCTGGACGGATCTGGGTCTTGCCGCCGGCCTGGTTTGCGCGGAAAGCCCAGGCGATCAGGCGTCGACTGGCTCGCAAGCAGAGACAAGGAGAGGCAAAACATGGATGAGCGCTTGCTAGCTCTTGTCCCCGCGGGCTATGGCCATCCCCTCCATCGGCGAGTGATCCGGGCACTCATGCGGGACCCTGACAGTCTGCTGCTTGACTGTCGCCTGGTTCCACGGAGCCGCTGGCAGGCCTGGTCTCAATCCGCCTTGCAGCAGTGCTATGGGCAGCGCTATCTGCATGTCCCGGCCCTGGGCAATCGTCGCTATCGGGAACAGGGTCCCATTGAGATCGTGGATCTAGCGGCGGGCATCGCGCAGGTCCAGGCGGCGCTTCCTTCCACTGTGCATTGGCTCATTGTTCTCTGCGGGTGTGCCAGGCGCCGCTGCCATCGCTGGCAGGTCTTGAAAGCGTTACAGGAGGCGTTGCGGCAGGCTGGGATGGGCACAGAGATTGTCCCGCCCGAGCTGTGGGCCGCAGTGTTTGGGCTGGAAGCAAAGCAAGAAGGAGGAACCTCATGAGCAGCCTCAATCAATGTAGCTTTATTGGTCGACTGGGACGTGATCCCGACCTGGTGTATACCCCCGAGGGGAAGCCCCTGGCCCGCTTTAGCTTGGCGGTCGATAGCGAGGGCAAGACGGCCACGGGGGAGAAGTATCCCCCACTGTGGCTGACGATCACCTGTTGGGACCGGCTGGCGGAGGTGGTCTATAAGTACGCCCGCAAAGGCAGCCTGGTCTTTGTCCAGGGGCGTCTACAAGTGCGCCCCTATCTCGATCGCACTGGAGTCGAGCGGACCGCGGTCGGGATCAGCGCCTCCACAGTCAAGTTTTTGAGTAGCCCGCGTGCTGGCGAGACGTCCACGGAGGCCCATGCAGCAGGGGAGGATCTGCCAGATGTGCTCGATCCAGACGCGTATCCTCAGGAGTTTTCTGAGATCAGGTAACCAGGAGGAGAGACGATGACTCCTTATGACTATGATGCTGGCTATGCCCTCGGGCGTGAACACGCGACCACGTGGGGAAAGCTGTCGACGCTGGATCTCCTCAGACACCTTGTCGCCCGCCTCGAACAGGCTCCCCCTGCTGGATCGGGGTGGCTGGCTGAGCGTGACCGGCTGGCCTGGGTGATCGGGGTCTTTGAGGGCATCATGGACGGCTGGCAAGCACGACCCTGGTAGAGCCACCAGGACCAGATCGACTGACGGGGCGTGATGCCGCACGCCTCGTCAGCGACCCGCTAGGAGATCCCCGCTGTTGTCACACGCACACCCAGCTTGACCAGTGCACAGGGAACAAGCTGGGTGTGTGCTTCTCAGGAGGGTTCCCCAATGGAGACAGTCTATCTCCTGCATTTTGAACGACGCTACAAGCATGCTGGTCACTATTTGGGATCAACCAGTGACCTTGTGGCTCGCCTGGCCCAGCATCGGGCTGGCCAGGGGGCACGCCTGCTGGCGGTGATCCAGGCCGCTGGGATCGACTGGCACCTGGTGCGCACCTGGCCCGGGGGCCGCCAGCGAGAGCGGCAACTCAAAGCGCGTGGGGGGCGTGCCCGGCTCTGCCCGCTGTGTCATCCCCCACAACGCCGCTGGAGTGGCCAGCTCTGGCCGGAAGGACTGGCTGGCACCTCGTTCCTGTCAGGAGGGTCCCAATGAGCCAGCGTGGTCTCCCCCTCACTGCGGACCTTGCGGCGACAGGCTCCCCAGCGCTGCTGCTCACGTGGCTGGAACGGCTGGGCGGGCGGCGCACGGCCTATGGAGTGCAGCGCCCAGATGGCCGCTATCGCTGTGTGCGCGCTCCCCTGACGCCGGCGGTGCTGGCGGCCCATCTGGCCGGTCGGCTCACGCTCGGCCACTATGTGCTTGATGAGCACGGTCGGTGCAGCTATGCTGTGCTGGATGCCGACCAGTCTGATGGGTTTGCCCGCCTGGTTACCCTGCATCAGGCCCTGGCCGCGCAGGGCTACCCGGCTGTCTTAGAAGCCTCGCGGCGCGGCGGCCATCTCTGGCTCTGGCTGGACCAGCCGACGCCGGCGGCCCAGGTGCGCGCCTGGCTGCGCTCCCTCGTCGATTGGTCCTCGCTAGAGGTCTTCCCCAAGCAGGACCAGGTCGCTGGCGGCTATGGCTCCCTCATCCGCCTGCCCCTGGGCCTCCACCGGCGCAGCGGGCGCCGCTATCCCTTCCTGGTGGCTGATCCCGACGGGCACCTGCACCCAGTGGCTGGCAGCAGGGAGGAGCAACTGGCCTGGTGGCTGGCACAGCCCGCGGTTCGCCTCCCCGACCAGGTCCTGCCGGCCCCCATCCCGACCATGCCCGCGCCGCCGGCGGGAGCCACCCGCGTCCCAGCGGCGCGCGGGCACCCATCGTACTCCCTCTCCCCTCGGGGCCGCCCTGCGCCCGTCCGGGTGACGCCGATCCTGGCCTGGTGCCTGGCGCAGGACCCCTACGCGGTGATTGGTCGCTACGTTGCGCTGGATCGACGGGGGGTGGGTTGCTGTCCCTTCGGCTGGCATCACCGCGCTGGGCAAGATCGTCACCCCTCGTTCAAGGTGTTTCCTCATACGCCTGCAGGCAACTGCTGGTACTGTTACACCTGGCGTCGAGGGGGTAGCCTGTTTGACTTCTTCCGGCTGCTCTGGCAAGTCGATGCGCGGACAGCCTGGCAATGGATTAAGGAAGGGAGGGAGCCATGACACAAGGACCCCAGCGACAAAGGGAACAGGTCGGGCAGCACCCCGCGTGCACTGTAACACGCGGGGTGCTATCTACAGCGCCATCCTCGTTGGAGGGAGTTGCCAGGCGGGCGCAAGCCCCAGGGTGGTATCAGGCGCTTCGCGCGCGAGCGGGCTTGCGGGTGCTGGCCCAGAATGTTGATACGCTCTGGATCAATGTGCGCTATGCCGATGCGCAGGGCAGGCCGCAGCCACGTCCACTCGACAACGAGGATCTCTTGCTAGAGTTGGATGATTACAAGCGGGCAGCGCAAGCCGCTGGGCAGAATGTTCCCACGCGCTGGGAGTACAATGGCTGGCGGCTCTGGATGTGGCCGCGTGGGGCCAGTCACGCAGCCTGGGTATTGCAATGCCCCTACTTTGAACTGTTTGTTGACGTGGGAAAGTTGACCGGGGTGATTGTCCGGGTCAAGCTGGCCTCGGCGGCACTCTGGGAAAGCCCCCCGGGGACCGTGGTCGTGGGTGTCGAGCAATTCCTAACCCAGTTTCTGGGGACGGAGCGGCTGCATCTGCAGGTCTCGGAGCTGCATGTGGCTGCAGATCTGGTCGGGGTTCCCTTTGAGGCGGTGCCCTGGCAACAGGTGGTGATCACGCGGGCACGAGTGACCCGCTTGCACCTGGCTGGTCCGCCCGGAGGATCACCGGAAGGAGCAGCGGCAGATCAGCCTGGGGAAACTGCGCGGCGAGGTCGACCGCGGCGGCGTGCAGCTGGTTCGATGGGAGCGGTCACCCTGGAAGAAAGGCGGTTCCTGGGGCGGCGGCTGCAGACAATCACCTGGGGAACGCATGGTTCCCAGGTGAGCGCCCAGTTCTACGATAAGACGGCGGAGCTGTCTCGCTCGGGCAAGCAGTGGCTGGTAGCGTGTTGGAAGGCGCGTGGCTGGGATGGCCAGGGGCGCGTCTGGCGGCTAGAGTTTCGGCTGCGTCGGCGAGCCTTAGCCGAATTTGGGATTGAAGACCCCTATGAGCTGGAAGAGCAGCTTCCTGCCCTGTGGGCTGCCCTGGTCGGCTCGCCTGGTCAGGCGGATGGCTGGTTCCGGCTGGTCCTGCCCCGTCGGGATCGGAACCGGACCCGCTGGCCAGTGGCCCCGGCCTGGCAGGGAGTCCAGCGTTGGCAACTGGTGACCGAACAGGAGCAGGCACGCTGTCGGGCGGCTGTTCCTTTAGAACGACAAGAACGCCGGCGTCGACGGGTGCAGCAAGCCTATGCCACGCTGACAGGGTATCTGTTGACAGTGGCGGCCTGGTTGGTCGAGGAAGGGGTCCTAGAGGAGACGGTCCAGCTAGAGGAACTGCTGGGGATGTTGGAGCAAGAGATACGGGTCCGGTTGCGGCTCAAGAAGACGACGGTACGGACAGAGCTGCGGCGGCGGTTGCTTCGAGAGCAGGTGATGCCGCAGTGCTTCCCAAGGGATAGCGGAGGAGAGCAGCCGCGGCGGCTGGGGACGCATCCAGCGGTGTGGAGAAGCTGGCTCAAGGCCCGCATGCAGGGGCGAGAGAGCGATCGTGTGGGTCCAGCAGGGTGATGTTGAGAAAAGTAGTGGTGAGGCGAGAGGATGGACGTCGTGGGTGAAAAGAAGTGTGACAGAAGTGTAACAGAAGTGTGACAGAAGTGGACAGGGAAACGGGTAGGCTGGGGGTCAAGAGCGAGGGGTTTGCAAGGAATTGGTGGGGCGTTTCATTTCTGTCTGGAAAGCCATTGCCTGGAGCAGGGAAGGGGTGGAATTGATGGCCAGATGGTGGTGTTCGATTGGGAGTTGAATGGGATCATTGTGGGGAGAGGAAA
>NZ_JADGIA010000209.1 GCF_019683635.1 Thermogemmatispora sp.
GCCAGCCTCCGATCTCCGCCTCGGTCAGCGGCTTCTCCAGCTTGGCATACTCAACGGCGGCGGCGCGCAAGAGATGGCTCATGTGCAGCGACTCGCCAGCTTCCGCCGCCAGGAAGGCCCCGTAGAGGGCGATATTGCGGATGTTGCCACCGGCCACGTGCAAGCGGGCCAGCTTCTCCAGGTCGAGATTCTCGCGTGGCAGGTCCGGCGGAAAGATGCGCCGCCAGATCTCCAGGCGCATGGCTACATCTGGAAAGGGGAAGTGGACGATGAAGCGCAGGCGACGCAGAAAGGCCGGGTCGAGGGCATGCTTGAGGTTGGTGGTGAGGATGGCCAGGCCACGATAGGTCTCCATGCGCTGCAGGAGATAGCCAACTTCAATGTTGGCGTAGCGGTCATGGCTGTCTTTGACCTCGCTGCGCTTGCCAAAGAGGGCATCGGCCTCGTCGAAGAGCAGGACGGCGCCCCCTTCCTCGGCGGCATCGAAGATGCGGCGCAGGTTCTTTTCGGTTTCGCCAATGTATTTGCTGACGACGGCGGAGAGGTCGATGCGATAGAGGTCGAGCTGTAGCTCGTGGGCGATGATTTCGGCTGCCAGGGTCTTGCCAGTGCCGCTGCTGCCGGCAAAGAGGGCGCTGATGCCCAGGCCACGCGCTCCCTGACGCCCGAAGCCCCAGCGTTC
Organism: Thermogemmatispora sp.; assembly: GCF_019683635.1. Classification (GTDB taxonomy): domain Bacteria; phylum Chloroflexota; class Ktedonobacteria; order Ktedonobacterales; family Ktedonobacteraceae; genus Thermogemmatispora. The sequence continues at coordinate 683 of NZ_JADGIA010000209.1, forward strand.
GTAGACGGTTGCCCGCTGACGCACATGGGCGACGATCTCATGCAGTAGACGCTGCTGCTCGTCGGGCAAGACAAGCTGTTCCCAATCCGCGGTTGGGGTGAGACGCTGGGCCAGATCGTCCAGGACCGGGCGAGCCTGCAGACGGCAGGCGTGCCAGAGCCGCTGCGCTACCTCGTCGGCGGACAATTCCAGGGGCGCGGGTTCGGGCAGGAGCTGAGCGCAGACACGCTCGATGGCGGCCCCTCCAAGGGGGAATTGCATGGCCAGCGCTTCGACATGGCCGTTGAGATCGGCAGCCAGCGGCAGGGCGCTCAGGGCGCGTCGCCAGAGCTGCTCTTGCTCTGCCAGGGGTAGCGGCTCTAGCTCAATGCTGACCAGAGAGGTCGGCGCCAGGGCGAGTCGGAGGGTGGCGGCCTCGCGACAGCTCAGGATCAGCGGCGTCTGCAGCAGGCGGGCCAGATGTTCAACTGCCTGCCGGGTGGGACGATCTTCGGGCGTGAGCTGGCTGCAGTCGAGCAGCAGGGCGCTGCCGGTCAGCATGGCCTGGCGCTCCCAGAGGCGCGCCCAGCGCTCGCGCTCTGCGCAGGCCAGAGGAAGGTCAGTGGCAGAGAGGGCGTGGAGACGCAGACCCAGTTCCTGGCAGGCTCGCGCCGCCAGCCGTAGCCCATCCTGCTCTTGGGGGACGGCCAGGATGATGAGCGGCCAGCGCTGCTGCCCGGGTCCAGACCAGGGGGAGGAGGATGCACGTTGCTCGCTCCAGGCGGCGCGCAGACGGGCGCAGGCCCGCTGCTGCGAGGGGAGCAGCTCACCTGCCACGGGGGCCACGGGCAGAAGCAGGCTCAGACGCGGATCATGGTAGGGCAGGCCAATCAGGTAATGGAGGATTGGCTCATCGATGCGCAGGGGCGTCATGGTGAGGGTGGCGCCGCTGCCGAGGGCGAGGAGCTGCCAATGGCGTAGGGGTGCCTCGGGCGTGAGGGCGTCCCAGTGGGCGTCTGGGAGAGCGGCCAGCGCCAGGCTGAAGGTGGGCAGCGCCGCCTGACTGCGGTCGCTCGCGGGTTGCCCCATTGCCTGGGCGCAGAGACCGGCGAAGCTGCTGTCTAGCTCGACTCCGGCGCAGAGGAGCAGCAGGTCGCGCTCAAAAGACGAGAGGCCGAAGGCCGAGCAGAGTCGCTGCAGAGGGGCTGGTCCTGGCAGGGCAGAGGCCGCGGCGGTCAGAGATTGCTCCAGGCGCGAGGGATCGCTCTCCTGCTGCTGCAAGGCTGGCTCTTCTTCTCCGCGGCAGCGTGCGCAGTGACGCACGAGGGCCTGACGCACGAGGGCCAGCGCGGCCAGGAGGTGACGGCGCTCGGCGGCTGCTCTTTGGCTGTCTGAAGCTGATTCTGCTTCCTGGCTCATTCCTGTCATGATGGCTGCCCTGGGTTATACTTGTCTCCGGCAGACATGCGCCGCCCTGGCCTGGCTTCAGGGGTCGGCGCTGCTTCCTTGAGGAGGGCCGTGACTTCATAGGTCATGGCCAGACGGGCGTGGGCTTGCCAGGCGCTCCAGAGCCTGGTCTGCTCTTCCATGCCGAGAAATTCGGGTCGAATGCGCAGCTCCTGCAGCGGTGCCGCGCTCACGAGGCGGGCCAGGACGTTGGCGCGCGCTCGCCCGGAGCCATCGGCGCTCAGGGCCTGCAGCAGTCCCTGCAGTCGCTCGCCGGAGAGCAGAGCCGCTTGTTGCAGGCAGTCGATGGCCAGTCCGAGGAGCAGCTCGCCCTGTCCGTCGCGTTCTCCGTAGGAGCTGAGCAGGTAGTGGAATTTGAGTGCCAGTAGCTGCCTGCCGGCTTCCCCAGGTTCGGAGTCTGCTGAGCCGGCTCTTGCCGGGGCCGGGCTTTGGCGCCAGCTTGAGTCGGGAGTCAGGCGATAGAGGTAGAGGTTGAGCTGAGGCCGCTCCTCAGTTCCCAGGGCAATGCGATCCGGCGGCAGGGCGGTGACAAGTACTTCTCCCAGACCCGCCGACCCCGCCTGCTCGATCAGGGTGTTCTCCAGCAGCCTTTTGAGAATGAAGGTGACTGCCGCCATGCTCCAGGCACTGCGCATGCTGTTCTCCCCTGCACTCTGCTAGCTCGCTGCAGTTCGCTCTCTTTCGGCCTGCTGCCTTCGGGCGCTGCTCCTTTCCAGCACCGGGGCAAGCCGGGATGTCTCCGGCAGAGATGGATCTCAACCATGAGACTCGCTTAACGTTAGCATAGGGCGCTCTTTTTTCGCTCTATTTGCGCTCTACGCCGACACTACCCTGACTTGCAGGGGCGAGCATGACCACGCACGGCCTCTATCGCCCATCAGTACGTCTGCTCGTTGTGCTGGCCCGGCAAGGTGGCCTTGCGCCTTCCTTGCTTAGTTCTGTTACGCTGTCTTCTTCCAGTCGTTTTTACCTGTTGGTAATCCTAGTCTACGATCAGGTCGTTATCTCCCGGAGGAACGCTATGCGCCAATCGTCTTCCTCAGACGAATCTTCGGCGATCAATGTAGCCGCGCCTTCTCCTGCGCGAGCACTGTCGCCCACGGCGCCGGACCGCGCGACGGAGCTGCAGCGCTGGTTGAGAGCGCTGCGGGCGGCTTTGCCTGTCTATCTGCTGAGTCGCACTCTTTTTGCTCTGCTGAGCTATCTGGCTCCGCTCTTTATGCTGCCGAATTTCAGTTCGCTGGTTCTGCCCCTCAGCAGCCTGGTCCATAGCTGGCATCACTGGGACGCTGCTCACTACACCACGATCGCTCAGACAGGCTATACGCAATGGTGGCAGACGGCCTTTTTCCCGCTCTTTCCTCTGCTCGAACATCTCGGCGCGCCGCTCACGCTCGGCAGCCCCCACGTGGCCGGCCTGGTGATCGCTAATCTGGCCGGCCTGGCTATGTTGACTGTCTTCTATCGCTTGCTGGCCGAGGATTTCTCGGCGGCTCTGGCTCGCAGGACACTGCTCTACTTTGTGCTCTTTCCAAGCGCCTTTTTCCTGGCCGCCGCTTATCCTGAGTCGCTCTTTCTCTTGTGGTCTTTGCTGTGCTTCTATGGCCTGCGCCATCAGCGCTGGTGGCTGGCCGGCCTCTACGGCTTGCTGGCCGCTCTGACACGCCCCGCCGGTCTCTTGCTGGTGGTGCTCTTCGTCTACGAGTATGGCAGCCGCTGCGGCTGGCAGTTGCTGCGGCTGCGCCTGAGCGCGCTGGCCGCCGGCCTGATCCCGCTGGGAACAGTACTCTTCGCGCTTTACCGCCTGCTGCGCTTCGGTGATCCTCTGGCCTTCTCGCACGCGCAGGCATGCTGGAATCGCTATCTGGATCTGCCGGGTTTGAGTGTTTTGCAAACAATGCTGTCGTTCTTTCATGCTCATCTTGTTTCTTTTGATGCCATTCACAATGCTTTCGATCTGATCTGTGTACTGTTTATCGCCCTGCTGGTGACCCTCTGCTGGGTCGGCCCCTGGCGCTTGCCGGCAGAGCGACGCGGCTATGCGCTCTATGCGCTGCTCTTCTGTGTCTTCGGTCTGCTCTGGCTGACGCGCGGTGGTGCGCCGCTCAATGCTTTTCCGCGCTATTTGCTGGAGGCGGCGCCGGCCTTTGTGGTGCTGGGGCTGCTGATGGAGGATACGAGCGAGCACTGGTCACGTTTGCGCTCAGTGCTGGGCTACTATCCGATCTACGCGACGGCTCTGTTGAGCTTCGCGCTGCTGCAGTTTCTGACGGGGCGCTGGATGGTCTAGCTGGTTGTTGCGAAGCGGTAGGGGACGATGCCCGGTGGCATTGGGCGCTCGTGCGTTGAGCAAGGGGCTACGTCAGGAGTATAATACAGGCAGTACATTAAGGGAGGCTGCTCTATGGCTTTTGATCCCCGGCACCGCAGTCGAGTGCTGATCGATGGGCGCGAGCGGGCCGCGGCTCGCGCTATGCTGAAGGCTATCGGTTTCCGCGATGAGGATTTGCAGCGGCCCTTGATCGGCGTGGCGAATACGTGGATCGAGACGATGCCTTGTAATTTCCACCTGCGCCGCCTGGCCGAACATGTCAAGGCGGGCATCCGCGCCGCCGGCGGAACACCGATGGAGTTCAATACGATCGCGGTCAGCGATGGTATTTCTATGGGCACCGAGGGCATGAAGGCCTCGCTGATTAGCCGCGAGGTGATCGCCGATTCGATCGAGCTGGTCAGTCAGGGCCAGATGTTTGATGCGGTGATCGCGCTGGCCGCCTGCGATAAGACGCTGCCCGGGACGGCGATGGCGCTGATTCGCTTGAATGTGCCCAGCCTGGTGCTCTATGGTGGCTCGATCGCTCCCGGGAAGTTCCGCGGCCAGGATGTGACGATCCTGGATGTCTTCGAGGCTATCGGGGCGACCGCCGCCGGTCGGATGAGCGAGACGGATCTGCACGAGCTGGAGAACGTGGCCTGCCCCGGCCCCGGCGCCTGCGGCGGTCAGTATACGGCCAATACGATGGCGATGGCGCTGGAATTTTTGGGCCTCTCGCCGCTGGGGACGGCCAGCGTGGGGGCGACCGATCCGCGTAAGGAGCAGGTGGCCGAGCGCTGTGGCCGCCTGGTCGTGGAGATGCTCCATCGCGGTCTGACGCCTCGCGATATTTTGACGCGCAAGTCGTTCGAGAATGCGATCGCCGGCGTGGCCGCCTCGGGCGGCTCGACCAATGCCGTGCTGCATCTGCTGGCGCTGGCACGCGAGGCTGGTATTGCGCTGACGATCGATGATTTCGATGAGATCAGTCGCCGTACGCCGCTGATCGCCAGCTTGAAGCCGGGCGGGCGCTATGTGGCGCTGGATCTGGATCGCGCCGGCGGGACGCCGCTGCTGGCCAGGCGTCTGATCGAGGCGGGCCTGATGCATGGCGATCAGTTGACGCCGACAGGCCGGACGATCGGTGAGGAGGCGGCCCAGGCTCAGGAGACCCCGGGTCAGGATGTGGTGCGTACGGTGGAGAATCCGATTAAGCCGAATGGGGGCCTGGTCATTCTCAAGGGGAATCTGGCGCCGGAGGGCTGCGTGGTGAAGATCGCCGGCCATGAGCGCCTCTATCATCGCGGTCCGGCCCGCGTCTTCAATCGCGAGGAGGATGCGATGCAGGCGGTGATCGGGCGCCAGATCCAGCCGGGCGATGTGGTGGTGATCCGCTATGAGGGGCCGCGCGGCGGTCCGGGGATGCGCGAGATGCTCGGGGTGACGAGCGCGATCGTGGGCGAGGGCCTGGGGGAGACGGTGGCCCTGCTGACCGATGGGCGCTTTAGTGGGGCGACGCGCGGGTTGATGGTCGGCCATATCGCTCCCGAGGCGGCGGTTGGTGGTCCGCTGGCCGCGCTGCGCGATGGCGATACGATTGTGATCGATATTGAGAAGCGCACGGTGAGTGTGGAGCTGCCGGAGGAGGAGCTAAAGGCGCGCCTGGCGAGCTGGCAGCCGCCGGCTCCACGCTATACGAGTGGGGTCTTTGCGAAGTACGCGGCGCTGGTCTCGTCGGCTTCGGAGGGGGCGGTGACGCGCCCGCCGCAGACGGCTCCTTCGGCCTGAGCGCTGAGGGCGCGAGGTTCATATCTGGGTGTGGCGAGTCGGGGGAGATCCTCCCGGCTCGCTCTTTTTTTATTGTCCTCGCATCAGAGGTCCAGGCCGCTACGCTCAAGGGCCTCCTCTAGCTGGGGCAGGCCATCTTTGCTACAGAAGACCAGCCTCTTGTAATGCTTGCTCCAGCAGGTCCCCTACCTGGAGCGCGATGGCCTGCGCTCTCAGATAGGCCAGGTCTAGCTGAGGTCGCTGCACCCGCAAGATCCCAAGAATGTCATTCCACTGCCTGACGGAACTACGCCCACCGAGGACATACCACTCCAGTTTCTGCAGGACGATGACCTCGGGCGGGGCGATAGGGAAAAGACGCTCTCCTCCGAGCTCCAGGGGCCGATAGCGAGCCAGGGCGAAGGCATCGCGGTCGAGGGCGCGGTGCTGGGGAAAAAAGATGTCAACTTTGGTGTATGTTTTGAGCGAGATAATACTGAAACTTCTTTTATAGCGAAAAGCCTGTCGAAAAGCATCTTCGTCAATATAGTAGAAAGGGGCGACTTGCCTGACGAGGGCTTTGATCTGCTGGGGGTCAAGTAGCTCAATGACTACGTCCAAGTCGGCTGTTTGGCGTGGTTCGCCATAAAGCGAGCTGGCGACAGAGCCGCCTACTACGTAGCGAATACCGAGCGCTTCCAGGGCCTCGGCCAGTGGCAATAAGGTCTCTTCGAGAGGAGGAGGAGAAGAAGACACCCGCTGACTCCTTCCTTGTTCAGAACTCCAAACCAGTCCGGGCAAGGGCCTCCTCTAGCTGGGGCAGGCACTGCAAGTCCCTGGCCAGTGTCCTGAGCAGCTCCAGGTTCAGCCCAGACGGCTGCTGCATTTTCAGGATGCCCAGGAAATCATACCAGCGCTCATCACTGGTCGCGCTCTGCTCACCCTGCCAGGCAAGCAGATAGAGAAGGAGAGGCTCGGGAGCGGGTACAGCGCAAGGTGGAGCATTTTCCAGCAGCGGCGCCTCGCGGCGGCTGTCAAGCAGGCGCTGCAGGAGGGGGGCATTTTTTCCGCGGTCGGCGGGCCAGAGCCAGACAGGCAGCAGGCTTTGCAGCTCGATCAGACGCAGACCCGGCCCATCCTCGCTCGTTTCGTCGAGCCAGAAACGCGCTGGCAACCGCTGCTGCAGGGCCTGGCGCGCTGGCAGGCGCTCAACGGCCAGGGAGATGTCGCCCAGGGACCGGTGGACCCCATAGAAGGGGATCGCCAGCGAGAGGGGGACCGCTGTGATCTGCAGCGCCTCCAGCGCGGAGAGGAGCGGCCAGAGGACCTCTGGCAGCGAGGGGAAGCGATTCGCTTCCACCTCCGATAGACGGCGGCGGCGTTCCTCAGCGAGGTGCACAATGGCGGCCCCGTAACGGAAGCGTGCACGGCTCAGGGCGGCCTCATGGGCATCGAGGTCGGGTCTCTCGCTCATTACGGCCAGGCGTCCGATGTTGATCGCAGAGCCTGTCAGGTCCCAGGCCATCGCGACCCGCCTGGCGGGTGGCAATGTACGCAGCATGCCCAGCCAGATTTTCTCAACCTTTAGCGATGTATCGGCGGAAAGCAGGGCTTCCACGTTTGCGCTCCCTCCCTCTTGTTCCTCTTTCGTTTCAATCGCCATTTCAATCCCAAACGGGCTTTTCCTCTCTTTCAGAGAGTCAGTCGGTCACCAACCATCGAAGAGGCACTTGAGTTTCAATCCCAAACGGGCTTTTCCTCTCTTTCAGAGCCCTCGCGGTCACGCGCCCTGATCCTCCAGCAAGTGGTTTCAATCCCAAACGGGCTTTTCCTCTCTTTCAGAGTTACATAAAAATCTGGTCGGACTATCTCCAATATCTAAAGTTTCAATCCCAAACGGGCTTTTCCTCTCTTTCAGAGTGACGAGGTGGTGATGATTTCTCCATTGCGCGGGAGTTTCAATCCCAAACGGGCTTTTCCTCTCTTTCAGAGAGGACGCTGAAGCGGTCATAGACTTGCTCCAATTGGAGTTTCAATCCCAAACGGGCTTTTCCTCTCTTTCAGAGTTCAGCGGCATTCCTACGTGCTGCTGCTCAAGCACGGGTTTCAATCCCAAACGGGCTTTTCCTCTCTTTCAGAGCTGAGCAAGCGGACCCAGAGGCCGCCCTGCTCTAGCTGTTTCAATCCCAAACGGGCTTTTCCTCTCTTTCAGAGACGCGTTGAGGCAGCTCGGTGCGTTGCTCTCATCGGCTGTTTCAATCCCAAACGGGCTTTTCCTCTCTTTCAGAGACGCGTTGAGGCAGCTCGGTGCGTTGCTCTCATCGGCTGTTTCAATCTCAAACGGGCTTTTCCTCTCTTTCAGAGAGGGGCTGCTGGAGCAGTGGATAGACCGGCCCCTGAGTTTCAATCCCAAACGGGCTTTTCCTCTCTTTCAGAGCTAGCCTACGTCCCAGTCAGCTTCACCCTAG
>NZ_JADGIA010000210.1 GCF_019683635.1 Thermogemmatispora sp.
ATCGGCTAGGATTGAGAGGCTACAAGGTTGCTATGGAGCAGAAACCTCTACGCTTGCTGTGGCTGGTGTTGACAGCGCTGGCGCTGGTGAGCCTGCTGTTGGTGGCCTGTACGCGACCTGGGACAACCAGCTCAACTGCGGCCAATGCAAGCAGCAGCAGCGGTAGTTCTTCTTCGGCGAGCAGCGCCAGCGGGGGGAACACAGTGAAGATGGACGCCACGAACTTCGAGGTGTCCTCTATCACCATCAAAAAGGGTGAATCGATTACGCTGGTCGATACTGTCGCTGTGCCGCACATTATTCAAAACGGCTCCTGGGTCAATGGCACTGCCAAGCCCGCAATTGAGCCGGGAGCTCCAAAGGTCGATGTGCAGTTCAGCGGCAACGATACAAAGCAGATTGGCCCTTTCACTACCGCTGGTACATTTAAGCTCTACTGTACGATCCACCAGGGGATGAACTTGACGGTGATTGTCAAGTAGACGGGCCTTACGTTAAGGGAGGAGGTCGCGGGTGGCAGGAGAGACGAGAAGACGAAGCTGCCTCCCAAGCCCTCCTCTCGAAAAAAGCTGGCAGTTTAGAAGTTTTGCAGATAGGAATGTTGGTAGCCCCTTTATACCGTTTTTGGCGCCAGACGTATCATAGAAATGGAGACTATGAATGAAGTCGGTGGTAGTGCGGGGGCTGCAACCTGTTTCGGTGTTCAGGCGTATTCCATTGAGGAGCGAGAATCTCCATCTGGGTAACCCCCGATGGTCCCGCTCTTCTGTCATCCGCGCTAGCCTGGTGGGATAGCTTGAGGCTGGAGTGCGCCGCGCCGGTCTTTATTTCATGGCTGGTGATGGACTTGCTTGCTGTCAGACTCAGTTCTTGATCGAGAGGTGACACGCCATGTCAACGGTAGCTGCAACTGAAGATCCCAGGCTCCATCGTGCTCTAGAACTGCTTGGCGGCTCGATCGATCCCGAAATCGAGCAGTCCTTCTCTTCCCTGGAGGAACGTATTCTGGCCCAGGCCCTGGAGAATGTGGAACGGGCTGAGTGGCGCTTGCGTGAGATCCAGCGTCTGGTAGGGGAACGCGACGGCGTTCTGGCCTAAGTGAGCACCTGCGATTGCCTTCTCTCCCAGGTCTCCAGAGGCCACGCCTCGCCCTTTTCCCCGCTACTGGCTGAAGCTGCTGGGCCTGCTTCGACAGGCGAGCAAAGGCGGAGGTTTTTGTCTCTGGGCCTTGTCTCGTTGTTGAGTGAGCCTCGCCCTCTCCTTTCTCTGTTCTTCATTCTTCTCCAGCTATGGAGATAATCTATGTTCACCTGTCCGCCGTCGCGATGCCGGCCCATTTGCCCCGGCCCCGCATCGACACGCCGGGCCGGCATCGCTGAAGGCTTTTTCCTCTTTTTTAGGCTCCCTGTTGGAAACGAACCGCTCCCTGGATCAGTGTCTCGAACTGTTCCAAAGGTCGGCGATCGTCGTCCGCCTGCCAGCCGTCGGGGTGAGGCTGCAGATGACGCCTCATAAAGAGTTGGGCAACGAGCAGCTGCCGTTCGCCAACGGCCTGCGAGGTGCTGAGACTGGTGGCTGCCTGCTCTAGCAAGAGCATGGCGATGGTGACTTGCGCTAGACGCTCAACCAGGCCACGTAGGGGCAGCTGGGCGCTTTCGGGATCAAGCGTCGTCAGGGCCTCGAAGCGAGCTGCGACTTGCTTCAGGCTGAGCTGGAGATCGTGAACACTCTCCGCCAGCTCAGGGCGTTGGAGAGCACGCAGTCGCTCCTGTAACCAGGCGAAGAGCTGCAGGTGGCTTCCCTCACGGCTCATGGCCCGCGCGACGTCGAGAACGATGACGTTGCTGGCTCCTTCCCAGATGGCGTTGACGATGGCGTCGCGTAGGAGGCGCGGATTCACCCAATCTTCCACGTAGCCATTGCCTCCCCGCATCTCTAGCGCTTCCAAGGTAACGTACTCGCCTCGCTTGGGGATGTAGTATTTGCACAGAGGCGTCAAGATGCGCAGCAGGCGGCGATCTTCCTCGTGCCCGTAGCGGTCAACCCGTTCCAGAACCGCTGTTGTCTCGAAGGCCAGCGCTGCACAGCCTTCGACTTCGAGGAGAAGGTCAACTAGTTGACGCCGCATGAGGGGATGGTCACAGAGACGACGCCCGAAGACGATGCGTCCATGAGTGTGCACTGTGGCCTCTAGCAGGCTGCGTCGCATGGCGGCCAGGGAGCCGATGGCTGCCCAGATGCGTGTCAGGTTGATCATCTCGGTCATCTGGACGAAGCCCCGTTCCAAAGCTCCCACCTGGTAGGCCAGGGCTCCCTCCAGGGTTACTTCGCCTGTGGCCAGCGAGCGGGTGCCCAGCTTCTCCTTTAAGCGGTTAATGGTGTAGGCGTTGCGTCTTCCGTCTGGCAGACGACGAGGTACCAGGAAAAGGCCCAGACCCCGTGTCCCGGCTGGAGCGCCGCCAGGACGTGCCAGGGTAAGAATCAGATCGGCAGAGACGTTGGAGCAAAACCATTTCTCTCCCCAGAGTTGCCACTGGGGCCAGGACTCGCTCCTGTCTTCGCCGCCCTCGTGTCGACGGGCTATGGTGGCTGTCTGGCCGACGTCTGAGCCACCTTGCTTCTCGGTTAAGAACATGGCCCCCTGCTGGAGCTGATCCAGGCTGAGGGCGGTCAGATGAGGAAGAAAGCGCTGCTTGAGTGCTTCATCGCCGTAGCGCTCCAAAACGCGGGCCAGGGCGTCGGTCATGGAGACAGGACAGAAGACACCTGCTTCGGCTTGCATACCGAGGTAGGCCAGGGCAAATTTGACAGGTTGAGGGACGCGTCCAGGCCAGCCTAGGGCACCCTCGCGGTGGGTGCAGGCGGCGATGGCAAAATCCTGATAGGCGATGCGTTCAAGTTCGTGATAGGCCGGATGAAAGATTACTTCGTCGATGCGCTGACCACGCCGATCGTATTGGCGCAGCACCGGCCCGTGTCGGTCGGCAATGGCGGCCAACTCATCCATGCGCTCGGAGGCAACTGCCCCCATGTGCAGAAGCAGTGGTCGCGCGCGCTCATAGTCGTCGGGGGAAAGATGACGCTGGAGCAATTGCTCCAGGATGGGATCGGCTTCATAAAAGTTGATGCCCTCGGTGCCGGGCATCAGGCTCTGCTCGTCCAGTGCAGGCACTCGTGGCCTCCTTTCCGCTTCTCTGCTTGTTGTGATGGGGGGCAGATTCTTCGCTTCCTCCAGCCTCCCCTAGGCAGTGTAGCATATCTTCTGATCTTAGGGGAGTGAAGCGGTGCCTGTTGCCTGACTGCCGAGGCTATGGTATCCTTTACAAAGAGAGCAGCGATGCTGCCGTTTTGCGGAAGGAGTCCGACTATGTCCACCAGCATCTCCCCTCGACTGCCGGTGCTGCCCGAGGCTCTCGCTTTGCGCGCTGGCTATCGATGTTCTGAAGCCCCGCCATCTGTGGTCGTGCCCTCTCTCTTGACCACTGCAGACAATCCTCCTATACTAAAGGCCACAACCACAGGAAAAAGACGATAGCTTGCTGTAGTAGCCAGCTGTGGCGATAGATGGTTCATCTTTGCTAGAGAGAGACGACAGAGGCGCTCCGTGAAGCTTGTTATTCGCTGGCGTCCACTTGCGCTGATCGCCTTGGCAGTGCTTGGCTTGGCGCTTCGCCTCTATGGCCTGAATTGGGATGATGGCAATAGCTTCCATCCCGATGAGCGCGAGATTCTCTTTCACGTCGTGGCGATTGCTAGGCCCACAAGCTGGGCCCAGTTCCTGGACGCAGCTCACTCTCCGCTGAATCCACAGTTCTTTGCTTACGGCTCGTTCCCGATTTATTTGCTGGCTGCACTGGGCGCGGTCTTGAAGCCTTTCTTCCCCGCCCTGGGAAACTTTGCCACTCTCACGCTGCTGGGCCGCGTGATCTCGGCCCTCTTTGATAGTGGAACGATCGTGCTCACGGCTCTGTTGGCGCTCTTGTTGGTGGAAGACGAGCAGCCTGGCCGACCTCGCGCCTGGGCAGTGGCTCTGCTGGCCGCCGCCCTGGTGGTGTTTACCCCTCTGCAATTACAGCTCTCACATTTTTACGCAGTCGATACCATTCTCGTCTTTTTCATCACTCTCACGGTGCTGGCCTGTGTGGCCCTGGTCAAAAGTGAGCATCCGCTCCGCTGGGCGCTCCTGGCTGGTCTGGGCTATGGTCTGGCGCTGGCGACGAAGTTTAGCGCAGCTCCCCTGATCGTTCCACTGGGGCTGGCTTTTGGCCTGCGGTGGTGGCGTCAAGGCTCTCTGCATGGCTGGGGGCTGTTCGTGCTCTCGCTGGTCACAACCGGGCTGGTCTTCTTTGTGGCCATGCCCTATGCTTTTCTCGATGCGCGGGACTTTATCCAGCAGGTCTCGTTCCAGGGGGACCTGGCCCGTGGCCTGATCGATCTGCCCTACGTGCGCCAGTTCGCTGGCACGATTCCCTATCTTTACGAGCTGCAGAATATGGTTCTCTGGGGCCAGGGCCTGACTTTGGGCCTGGCTGCCCTGGCTGGCTTGCTCTGGCTCTGTTGGTATCTGCTCAGGCAACGCCTGCTCTCAACCTGGCTGGTTCCGCTCTCCTGGGTGGCGGTCTATGGAGCTATTACGGGCAGTTTCTATGTCAAGTTTATGCGCTATATGCTGCCGCTCTATCCCTTCCTGGCGTTGCTTGCCGCGCTCCTGCTGCTGCAGATTCAGGTCTGGCTGGAGCGGTGGCTAGCAAGTAGAAGGGGGCCGGTTGAGGGTAAGATTGGGGCTGGACGCGGACCCCTGGCGCGCGCTATCGGCTATGGGCTGGTGGGGGTGGTTTTGGCCGGCACTGCCTTTCAAGGTCTGGCTTTGCTGAATGTGTACAGTGAGCCAAATACGCGAGTGATGGCTTCACGCTGGATCTATGCCCATCTGCCGCCAGGCAGCGTGCTGACCTACGAGCAGTGGGATGATCCTTTGCCTGTGCCGGTCGATGGCCATGATCCCAGCATCTACCGTCAGGCAACCTATTTGAACGCTGCTGGCCAGCCTCAAACTGGGCTGGATCTCTATGGGGATGATACCCCGCAGAAAGCCTGCACCTTGGCCAAGCTCTTGCCGACTATCGACGCCATTACTATGCCTACTGATCGCCTCGATAAATCGATCCCGCGCCTGCCCGCACGCTATCCGCTGACAATTCACTATTATCAGCTCCTGTTTAGTGGACAGCTGGGCTTCCATCTGGCTGCTCAGTTTGTGGTGCGCCCGCATCTCTTTGGGATTACGCTCGACGACAGCGGGGCCGATGAGAGCTATTCGGTCTTTGATCATCCGGTTGCCCGCATCTTTGTGCGTGATACCCCCTATCCTTACACGCCCCAGCAGCTCTTTGAGAAGCTCGTGTCTGGTGTACACTGGCCTCAGCCTGTCAGTTCGCTAAGCTGTGCCTTCTCGGCTCCTTAGTCGGCGTCGAGTTCTCTTTCCTCCCAGGGTGAGGCTGCTCGCGGGACTGAATGGGCGCCAGATTCGTTGATAATTGGAGATAGTGGGAGGTACTGATGGGCAGTGGCTCCGTGCCAGTTGCTCGCTAAGATGTGCTGCTGACCACTTGCTGATAGGCAGCGCTGCGATTCGCTTCGCTGGTGTGCTGACTGGGGCCGGGCTGATTGTGGTTGCTGGGCTTCTGCCTGGCAGGCGATCCATGTGCACAGGTGGCTGTGACACGGTGGCTCAGGAGCTGAGAAATCTATGGTGGTACTGATCGAGTATTCCTATGCTTGACTTGCTCTTGATATGGGCTTTGGTGGAGCTGCTGGGCCTGCTCTGCCTGCCGCTGACTGTGACAGTCTTGCGCAATCTCCCTGACCGCGGCTGGGCCTTTAGTAAGGCCCTGGCGCTAGCGCTCTTCGCCTTCTGTGTATGGTTTCCTTTGATGTGCGTCCAGTCCTGGCCGTTCAGCCGCGCTTTTATCGCCGGGGTCTTCGTGGCGCTGCTAATCCCTGCTCTGGCGGGCCTGCTGTTGGTGCGCGCGACGCTCTTCAAGCTGCTGCGTGCGAACGCGATCTATCTGGTCGGTTGCGAGCTGGTCTTCCTGGGTATGGTCTTTTTGCTCGGGTGGATTCGCTCCTACGGCCCTGATATCCGCGGCTTTGAGATGTTTATGGATGAGGGCTTTATTGCGGCAATTATGCGCAGTCCTCATCTGCCGCCGAATGATATGTGGTATGCTGGCTACCCGATCAACTACTATTACTACGCTCACTTTACGATCGTGGTGCTGGCAAAGCTCCTGGGACAATCTCCCTCTATCGCTTTTAATACAGGAATCTGTATCTTTTTCGGGCTGACGGCGGTTAATCTCTTCGGCATGACCTGCAATGTGATTGCTTGGGCCAAGCATGTCCGCGCCGCTGGCTCTCCTCCTGATGATGGACGCGCCGAGGCTCCGGCTCTGGCTTTCCCGCGCTTAACGACAGCTATGCCCTACGGACTCCTGACGATGGTGCTCGGCTTGATTCTGGGCAATCTGGCCGCGACGCAGCAGTGGTGGCGCGATCATGGTGACCTCAGTCAGTTCGATTGGTTTGCTCCTTCGCGGGTGGTGGATAAGACGATCAATGAATTCCCCGCTTTCAGCTTTCTGCTCTCCTGTTTCCATGCCCATGTGCTGGCCCTGGCGTTCACCATTCTGGCCATTGCTTTGGCCTTCAATCTCTTGCTGGCGCGTGAGGGTCAGGGAATCTTCATCTTTGGTCGCGGCTGGCGCCTTCCGCTGACCCTGGGAGCAACGGCGCTGGTAATCGGCGCGCTCTTTACGATGAACGGTTGGGATTATCCGACCTATCTGGGCCTGGCCCTGGTCTGTATTGCCCTGCAGCAGTGGGTGGTTCATGGGCGCCGCTTCCAGGGTACACTTCTGGTAGATATTGCTGCGGCGGCAGTACCGCTGGTCATTCTCTCGCTGGCCTTCTACCTGCCTTTCTATTTGAGCTTTGTGTCGCCATCGCAGGGAATCGGGGTGGTTAGCCCTGCTGATCGCTCGTCTCCTGGCCAGGAGATTCTGATCTATGGTCTATTTGCTTTCGTCTTTCTCTCCTTGCTGGTGGCGGGTGTGGCCAGGTTACCTGCCTTTGCTGAGGAGGAGGCCGCCACTGAGAAGGAGGAGGTCCCGGCTGTTGCTGCTCCTGGCTGGCTCAGGTGGCTCGTGCGCTTCAGCGCTCAGTGGTTGAGCTTCTGGGTGATCGCTTTGCTGGGCCTGGTGGCCCTACTCCTGATGCGCAATAGCGGTACATTTGTGGCGGCAGGCGCACTGGCAGCGGTGGGTGCTGTGCTGGTCCTCTCTCACCTGCGTGATCGGGCCTTGGCTTTTACGCTGTTGCTTGGCTCGTTGGCCTTTGCCCTGGTAGCTGGCTGCGAGGTATTCTATCTGCGCGATGTCTTTGCCGACAGCTATCCACGCATGAACACGGTCTTTAAGTTTTATTTTCAGTCGTGGGCTCAGCTCTCGATCGCCTGTGGGGCTGCTCTCTTCTTTATTTTAGAGGCTCTGCGTCCTGGAGAGATGGTGACGCCACTCCAGCGCCTTCTGCAGGAGGGTTTGCAAGTGGTGTGGACGGCGGCCCTCTGTCTCTTGTTGCTGGCCGGAGCAGTCTATCCGGTGGCAGGGAGCTATACCCGCACGGATCATTTCGCGCAACGGAGCAATAGTCTGGATGGGCTGACCTATCTGTCCCAGACCGATCCCGGCGATTATGCAGCGATTCGCTGGCTCAATGCCCATGTTGACGGTGATCCTGTCATCGTGGAGGCGGTTGGCCCAGACTATAGCGACTACGCTCGGGTCTCGGCCTTTACTGGCTTGCCGACCATTATGGGCTGGGTCGGCCATGAGTATCAGTGGCGTGTGAATTGGCTGAATAATGTAGCCTACGCTGCCGATTTTAATCGGCGAGCCAGCGACGTGGCAACAATCTATACCAGCCCTCAAGCCAACGTGGTCCGCTCGCTGCTGACTCTTTATCATGTAACGTATGTCTACGTGGGACCGCTGGAGTTGGCAAAATATCAGACGATTAATTTGGGCCATTTCCCTTCGTTCTTGCGGGTGGTCTACTCCGCCGAGGGTGTGACAATTTATAAGGTTCTGCTGTCATAGGTGTGACCTCCGCTCTTCCGGTGAAGGTTGTATGAGGAGTTGGGCCTTGAATTTGAAGAGGTTTGAGCATCAGCCTGTAGATAGTCGGTCGGATCAGGGTGATCTGCTAGCTGGGGCGGTGGCTGAGCAGTCAGACTCGCTTGAGCAGGAGAAGGCTTTCGCTCAGGCGGAAGACTGGCGCCCTGGACCCGCTCTACGTCGTCAAAGGCCGTCCCGCAACCAGGTTCTGGAGTGGGTGGCATATGGAGTGGTGTTGGTGGTGGCGGCGGTCTTGCGCTTCTGGGACCTGGGGGTGCGCCCACTGCACCACGATGAGAGTCTCCATGCTTACTTCTCCCTTCAGCTGTCGCTGAATATTTTGAGTTATCACTATGATCCGCTCTTGCATGGGCCGTTTCAGTTTCATGCGATGGCGTTGGTCTACAAGCTGGCCCAGCTGGTGGGAGTGCCCGATCAGGGGGTG
>NZ_JADGIA010000211.1 GCF_019683635.1 Thermogemmatispora sp.
ACCCTTTCTACCACCCCTCCCTCGTTCGACCCCTGCACCTGTCAAGCTGACAACAGTGACCCAACACCCGACCCTCTGCTCACCTGTGTTCAGGCCGGTCGCTTCCGCACTCCCAGCTCCCCCTCGACCTTCATTGCAGCGATCGAGACGGTCGAAATGCAGCGAGTACTGCCCCCAACCAGCCCAGGCCCAATCACGCCTGAAGCCTCTCCCTCTTCCTCCACGATCCCAGCGAGCAGCCCAGCTACCCCCGAGAGCATCTCCACCCCACCCGCTCGCGATCTCCCCGCGAGGGAGCAAGCACCTCTGCGCCCACCACTAGCCTCGCCTGCGGCTACCTCCTTACCCTCGCAGCAGGCTATCCCCAGCCACAATCTACCTTCCTCCCCATCGTTCACCTCTCAAGCAACCTCCCAAGCCGCTTACCACCAGGCAAAACGCATTGCCACATCCAAGGAACCCCCCCATCCCACAAGAAGCGCATTTCCTCTCTGGCTCTCTCTACCTCTGCTGGCCCTGCTCACTCTTGCCTTGGCAACGGTCTTGCTCGCCGAACTCTCATCCGCCTTTGATGCCTTGCTGCTCAGAGCCATCCACATTGATATTCGTGGGACTATCAACCTCTTCCTCCAATGGATACAATGGTTTCACTGAACATACACCTGAAGGCACCAGGCAAGGAGAGCAGAACCTTTGTCCGCCTGCTATACCACTCACGCGGCCAGTACCCTGAGCCGGACCGAGCAGCTTGTTGGATAGAGGAGGCTTTCCCTGGTGAAATGTACGAGAGAGGATTATGAACAATGGGACAATACATTCTTGTCGATGGCTACAACGTGATTCGACGCAATCCACAGTTTCGCGCCGCCCTGGCTCAAAGTCTGGAAAGCGCCCGCCAGCTGCTGATCACTCAACTCGCCCACCGCTATCGCCATACCCCCTACCAGGTCACGGTTGTCTTCGATGGATCAGGCAAACACGAGCAACACCTCTATGAGAGACGTATCCATATTATTTATTCACAACATGGCGAAAACGCCGACCAGGTCATCGCTCGCCTCGCCCGCGAGGCCAGGGCCGCCGGACACGAGGTCCAGCTTTTTAGCGACGATAGCGAAGTACGTCAAGCTGTCATCCGTCAAGGGGGTCTGGCCGACTCCACTCAGGGCCTGGCTACGCGCCTGAACGCTCCTCCACGCCGTCTGGCCCAGCGCTTCGCCCACCAGATGCGCATGCGCGCCCTCTATGGACTTGACCCTTCCTTCAAGCTGGAAGACTACGAAGATGAGGCCCCTTTTTCCAGGCACCGTCGACCTCAGCGCCACCAGCCACGAGGCACACCCAAAAAAAGACGCTACTGAAGCGACCTCACACCCGCCACCAGCATGGCAAAACTGTTCAGCCGCTTCAGCAGCGCTCGGCTGGTCCGCTCTCTGTCCCTTCCAAACCTTGGCAGGGCCGCCCACAGAGAGGCATAGCGAGTCACCTCACCGCCGATTCGCCAGATTAACGGGAGGTCTCAGGCACCCGCTCCTGCTCCTCCTTCTCAGCGGCTTCTCCCACCAGAACGGCCTTACGCCGTACCGGTGGCGGCAGCTGTGGCTTGCGGCTAAACCGAGTACGTAGTACAAAGAGAAAGCCCTCCAAGACGATGGCCTTCGACATCTTGGAGTGGCCTACTCGCCGATCAACAAAGACAATCGGCGTCTCGACAATGCGAAAACCCTGACGCCAGACCCGATAGACTAGCTCGACCTGGAAGGCATAGCCACGCGAGCGAATCGAGTCGAGATCGATACTTTCGAGGACCTCACGACGATAACAGCGATAGCCAGCCGTACAGTCACGCACCGGTAGACCCAGCACACTACGCGCAAAAATATTGCCGCCACCACTGATCAAGCGTCGCAAGAAAGGCCAATTGGGTGTGGCACCACCTTTGATATAGCGTGAACCAATCACCAGATCGGCCTCTTCAATCAGACGCAGAAAGTCAGGCAGGTAGCGCGGGTCATGTGAAAAGTCCGCATCCATCTCAAAAGCGGCATCATAGCCATGATCCAGGGCATATTTGAAGCCTGTGATATAGGCTGTGCCCAGTCCGAGCTTCCCTGGACGATGCAGCACATGCACCCGCGCATCCTCTTTGGCTAGCTCCTCAGCCAGCTCTCCCGTACCATCAGGAGAATGGTCGTCCACAACCAGCACATCCGTCGCTGGCGCATAGCGAAAGATCTCCCCAATAAGGGGGCGCAGGTTGTCTTTCTCGTTGTAGGTAGGAATGATGATCAAGGTTTTCATCATCGATTGCTCACTCTCCGTTGCTTAGAGGTGCCGATGCCCGGGATAGATTGTAGCTTCCATCGGCTTCAGGCAATGTTGCATCAGAATCCGCAACTGTTGATAAATACACCTTTCCTTCCTCATAAGCCTCTGGCTCGAAAAGTTTTTTGTATTGAGTAAGACGCAAAACAAGCAATGCGATAACACCGAGCGCCAGGCCAAACCACAGCGTACAGAAGCGAATCAGCAGTGTTGCAGCGCCACCAATGACAGAGGAGGAGGAAACCAGCAGGCGGATCAGACCAAGCAGGCTACCATCGGCAGTGCCTAGACCACCCGGCAGGCCGGAGGCTGAACCGACCAGGGAGGAGACCGCCAAAATAAAGGTGGCCTTGAGCAAGAGGTCAGGCGAGGCCGGCACCCCCAGGCCGAGAAAGACAAAATAGAGCGCCAGACACTCCCCCGACCAAGAGAGAAAACCGATAGCAATCGCCAACAACAGAGGTCGCCAGCGGAGCAACGTATAGGCACTCTCATAGAAAGCACGCAGCGGCTGCGCCAGGCGCGCCAATAGAGGTAGCCGCTCGCCGGCTGCGAGCACCCTCAAAGAAAAAGTACGATGCTGGATCAGTAAGATGATTCCTAAGCCCACCACCAGAAGAGTCAGCAGCACTTCCCAGCCAAAGCGATAGAAAATCAGACCTGTGGCAGCCAGGAGGAGCATCGCCAGCCCATCTGAAAGCCGCTCGGCCATAATGATCGGAGCTGTCCGGCTGATTGGTTCTCTCGTCGCACGCTTGAGAAGATAGGACTTCAGCAGCTCTCCCACCTTGCCCGGCGTGATGGCCATCGACAGCCCCGATAGAAAGATCAGGAAGCTAGTCAGGCGCGGCAGGCGAATCTGTAAACGCTGGAGATAATACTGCCACTTGACAAAGCGGAAACAGTAATTAAAGAGCGTCAAAGAGAGAATCAAAGGCAGGAAGGACCAGCGGAAGCTCGCTAGCGCGCTCAACATGCGCGGGAAATCCGCATAGAGACCTATCGCCACCAGGACGATAAAGGCCAGCACCAGAGAAAACACTATGCCTGTGCGCACAGTCCGAAGCCGGCTCGCAGTCAACATAGGCCGATGATCCTCCACTTGCTAGGACGGGAGCACGTAAAGCACCACAAAGATTACTGCAGCACAGAGCCCGACTGCCGCCAGAGTGGGGCGATCACGCAACAGCACCTCCTCGGGGCTGCCCCCCTCCATGCGCATATAGACCAGATAGAGATAGCGGAAAAGCCCATAGAGCACCAGGGGGATCGTGACCATGAGATGATGATCTCCCGTTGGACCCTGGAAGGTATAGAGGCTATAGGCCATAACCGTCGCAGCAGCCGTAATGGTGATCATCTGGTCCAGCAGGGGCAGACTGTATTCCTTGAGGATCTGCCGATGAGTGCTGGCCTCGTCCTGTAACAATACAAGCTCATGCCGCCGCTTGTTGAGAGCCAGAAACAGCGAGAGCAGAATAGTTACTAGATACAGCCAGGGAGAGATGACGACTGAGATGACTACAGCTCCCGCCAGAATACGTAGCAAGAAACCGCTCGCTATAATAAATACATCTAGCAATACGACGTGCTTGAGCCGCACACTGTAGAGCACCATGAGGACCACGTAGGTTGTTAGCACAAGGGCAAAAAGCAAATCACCGCCACCAAGGGAGCTATAAGGTAGATGTTGGCCTCCCAGCGGAATGGCAAAAATAGCCAGTGTGAGCAGCGTCGCCGCCCCCAAGAGACCCCCCATAGTCACCCAGGCCCATGAGATCGGTAGACGACCCGAGGCCAGGGGACGATTGCGTTTGCGCGGATGATGCCGGTCGCTCTCCAGATCAAGTAGATCATTCAGCAAATAAATAAAGCTTGAGACAAGGCAGAACGCTATAAAGGCGAGCAGAGCATGGATCAGCGGAGCAACTTCCAAAAGACGCTTCGCAAAGAGAATGCCCACAAAGACAGCCAGATTCTTCGTCCACTGGCGCGGACGCAGGGCCTGCAGCAAGGCCCCAAGACGGCTCCAGAACGTTACCGCCCTCTTCACCGCCACCTCCTCCCCCCCGCCGCTGACCAATGTCGCGTTTTGCTCGACCGGCTGCGATTGCTCTCTTTGATCGGTCAACGCTTCGTTCAATGGTCAAACGCTCCCTTCGCTGCCTTTAAACTGCACAATCCTGCAGGGCGACTACCCTAACCTTTGAGTGAAGACGAGTAGCGGGGAAAGGGAGTAACAGACCTGGCAGGAAGTCCGCCTTCTATCTCAGCCCCACCCCCTTTGCTCTGCCTCTTCCCCAGCCTTTGTTGATCTTCAGCCAGCAAGCCGGCAGGGAGACAATATCTTCCTCGACTGCTCAGGGCGAGCAGCAGACCCCGGAAGCCAGGCCCAGACATGGACAGAACAGACAAGGAGGGAGATTAGACATGATGAGAGCTACTGGACTTTGAGATAGGCGCCGGCCAGCCGGCCAGCCAGTGCTCTCTACTCGCTCGCTAATAAATGCGCTCTTTCAGCTCAGCTGGCCTCCGGAGCGTAATCCGATGATGACCAGTCGAGATATACCCCTTGGCAGAAAAATAACCCAGCACCTTATTGACGCTCTCACGCGAGGCTCCAACCATTGCAGCCAGATCCTGCTGAGTAAGTCGGATATCAATACGCACGCCGTTCTCGGTGGGCACCCCATGCAGCTCGGCAAGTTCGAGCAGCTTCTTGGCCACTCGCCCCGGCACATCAAGGAAGATGAGGTCTTCAATCATTCTATCGGTGTTGCGCAGGCGGCGCGAGAGTGACTCTAACATATGAATGGCAATTCGCGGATTCTTGAGAATGGCGCGGTGAAAGTCGTCACGCTGCAGGGTATAGCACTCGACGCGCTCCAGAGCTACCGCATCCGCCGAGCGCGGCAAGCCGTCCAGAAGGGCAAATTCACCGAAATATTCGCCTTTCCCAAAAATGACCAGGGAGATCTCCTGACCATCCGGACTGTTGATCGCAATCTTGACTTTGCCCTCCTTGATAATGTACAGTACCTGCCCCGGATCATCGCGGTGGAAGATGACTTCGCCGGGACGAAAGATTCGCTTCTTGGCGACCGCCATGAGCTCGCGGAGATCATCATCGGGAAGTTCAGCAAAGCTCGATACTTGCTTCAAATATAGCGTCTCATCTGTCGACATAGGCTATTCCTCCCCTGGTCGTAGGTGGCGGGACAGGTGACGGTCGTACTCAAATGAGTAAGCAAGTGGTCGTGCGTGTCGTGAGCGAGGGCACCAGACAGCTCCGCTCTATCAGCAAGCGCCGGCACAAAACGCCCGGCCCTTTCTTTGATCAGACAACTCTTTCACTAACCAGGCTGCTGACATACGCCCGACTGCAGCCTTCGCGGCCATGATAGCATACAGCCTTTGGGTGCGCAATGCCACAAGAAGGCTCTCTTCTCATGACTTCGCTTGCTTTTTTACTCCATCTCCATCTCACCAGGATACAGGGTAGGGCCGGCTCGGACGGGCTGGTGCACCTCTCCCCCGGGAGCAGAGCATAGCCAGAGCCAGCTTCCCTGTGCTATAATACTTAGTGCACAAGTCGGAATTAAGTGCGCGAGCCACTTTGCTAAACCGACATAGGCACAAAAGAGAAACACCAACGTCGACCTGTCCGCTCTCGGCTGACAGGGACGGGTCGGCGAGAGGACGGGGTATCAGCTGATATGGCGGAGCTTATTACTGCCGATATGGTTATTCATGATGTGGTAACCAAGCACCCGGAGACTGTGAAGGTCTTCCACGGGTACGGGTTGCCCTGCACGGCGTGCGCGGTCGGTTCCCGCGAGAGCATCGCTGGGGGAGCACGCACCCATCGTCTTCCTCCCGAGAAGCTGGACTTATTGCTCAAAGACCTTAACGCCGCTATCAAGGGCGAGCCAGTTTCGGTCGCACCCAAAAAGGCGCCCGTTGGACGGGGCATTCCGCTGACAATGGCTTCTGGGGGCGGGCGCAAGATCAAGCACGTGATCGCCGTGATGAGCGGCAAAGGGGGCGTTGGCAAGTCGCTTGTCACCGGGCTGCTGGCGGTTTCTCTGCGGCGTCAGGGCTATCGAGTCGGCGTGCTCGATGCCGATATCACCGGGCCAAGTATGGCGCGCATGTTCGGCCTGAGCGCTAAACCGACGATGTTGTCCGATAACCGCATTCGTCCGGTCGAGAGTCGCGGTGGCATTAAGGTCATCTCGATGAACATGTTCCTGGGAGAGGAGAGCGACCCGGTGATCTGGCGCGGGCCAATGGTGGCCAAGGCGATCCAGCAATTCTACAGCGATGTCGAATGGGACCTGCTCGATTTCTTGCTGGTCGATTTGCCGCCCGGGACCTCTGATGCGCCGCTGACGGTGATGCAGGCCGTGGTCCCCGATGGCGTGGTCATCGTCTCCTCACCACAGCTGCTGGCGACGATGGTGGTCAAGAAGTGCATTAATATGGTGCGCCACCTGAAGGGCACCATCATCGGCGTGGTTGAAAATATGGCCTACTTCGAAACTCCTTCGGGCGAGCGTTACGAGATCTTCGGCCCCAGTCAGGGCGCCGAGCTAGTCGCTATCACCGGAGCCCCGCTGCTTGCACAACTGCCGATTGATCCCCAGGTCGCCGCTCTTTGCGATGCAGGACGCGTTGAAGAGTACGAATCGTCGGCCTACCAGCTGCTGGCGGAGAACTTCCTGAATACGCTGAAGATCAAGCGCTAAGTCCTAGCCCGTTGCTTCTTCTGCCGCGCTGGTCGCCTTCAAGCGGTCGGCTGGCGAGTGACGCCTCCCCCTCTCGCTCACTATGGCCCCGCCACTCGCTAAGCCATTAGTTCCCAAGAGGAGAGGGATACGTGAGAGGAAGGAGGCACGGAGCCGGAGAGCGCTCTGAAGCATAGCCAGGATAAGTGGGGCACAGCGGGACACTGAGGCGAGGAAAGCTCAGCAAGGATGCGCTACGCTGTGCCCCGCCAGGTTCTCTGCGCCGCCCTCCGTCTTGCTCTCTTCTGGCTCTGGCATGGCCTTCTCACCAGGCCTTCAGCGCGAGTCGACTAAATGCGGCGTGGGAAGGAGCCGAGGACTTTGCAAAAGGTAGTATACTGCGCTAGATCGGCCAGGGCACTGCGCACAGCTGGATCGTCGCGGTGCCCCTCGAAGTCGAGATAGAAGACATACTCCCAGACGCGCTGGCGCGAGGGGCGCGATTCCAGCTTGAGCAGGTTGATGCCCCGTTCAGCAAGCACGCCCAGACAGCGGTAGAGCGCCCCAGGCTGATGCGGCGTCGCCATGACAATCATCGTCTTGGCCGGACCTTCACGTCGTGACGCCGGATCACGCCCCAGAGCGATGAAGCGCGTGTGGTTATCCTTGATGGTTTGGATGCCTTCGGCCAGAATCTGCAGGCCATATAGCTCTGCTGCCGCTGCTCCAGCAACAGCAGCTACACCACGCAGATTCTGCTCGCGAATCATTTTAGCGCTACCAGCAGTATCATAGCTCGCAACAACCTCCACACCCAGCTCGCGCAGAAAGGCATCACTCTGGGCCAGAGCCTGCGGATGGGAGATCACACGCTTGATATCGCTGAGCTGCTGCCCGGGTAAGCAAAGCAGGCAGTGGTTCACCGGCAGGCTGATCTCACCAATGACAAAGAGATCGTACTGGCGCAGCAGATCATAGACCTCATTGATACTGCCGGCCTGCGAATTTTCTACTGGCACCAGGCCATAGTCGACCGCGCCAGCGGCAACGGCGTGAAAGACGTCCGCAAAACTGCGATAGGGCTGCGGCTCGCTGGCAGGGCCAAAGTAGGCCCGCACCGCTTCATCGCCAAAGGCCCCCCGCTCTCCCTGAAAAGCCACGCGAATGGTAAGGCCCTCGCTCCCCCTGGCATCAGTGGTGGCTGGTCCCTCCTGCCTTCCTCCTGCGACCGAGGCCGTTCTCGCGGCGGGGGTGGCCGGCTCCTCCAACGGCGGACGATTCTGCTCATGCTCTAGCGATTGCACCATCAAAGATACCTTACTCCTCACATATATAGTTGCTCTCGATTGTCCCAATTCCTGTTTCCACTGTCAAGAGGAAAGATTGACGCTGGCCGAGACAGGATAAGGAGAGGCAAGGGCGTCGGGCCCGGCAGTCAGATAGCGCCCATTGGTGTGGAGCAAGGTAGAACCTCCCTCGGCCAGCGTACCAGATAACCTCTGTACCTACCCCCTCCTATCGGCCCCGGGCTCGTTGAGGCATCGC
>NZ_JADGIA010000212.1 GCF_019683635.1 Thermogemmatispora sp.
GTTCCTGCTGGGCCTGGCGATCCCCTTGCAGGCCGTGATCATTCCGATCTATGCCATCATCAGTAGCATGCACATCTATGATACGCTCTTTGCCCTGATCCTGCCCTATGTGGCCTTCGGGGTGCCGTTGTCGGTGCTGGTACTGGTGACCTTCATTCGTGATATTCCTGCCGAGCTGCATGAGGCGATGCGCCTGGATGGGGCCAGCCATCTGCAGATTCTCTGGCGGCTGGTCATTCCGCTCTCGCGCCCGGCCTTAATCACGGTGACCATTTACGAGTCGATCCAGGTCTGGAATGGGTTCTTGTTCCCTCTGGTCTTGACTCAAAGCCCAGAGGTGCGTGTCTTGCCGCTCGCCTTGTGGAGCTTCCAGGGACAGTATGCTGCCGACGTGCCAGCCATTATGGCGGCGGTCTTCCTCTCGGCGGTTCCAATGCTCTTGCTCTATATCTTTGGTCGGCGGCAGCTGTTAACGGGCCTGTTGGCTGGTTTCAGCCGCTGAAGCGACCTGACAGACAAATGAGCGGCGACCGCAAGGCTGGGTTGCCGCTTGTAGGGCTGGTGTGATGCTAGCAGCCGCCTTGCTCGCCGGGGCTGCTGGGCGAAGGTGGCACGGCGGGGGAGGCCGATGAGATAGACAGGCGGCTGGTGCAACCCGGCTCGCTATCACCATGAGAATAAGAAAGGATAGCATGACATCAGGTATGCTCACTACGCAGGGGTCACAGATTGTCAACGCTGAGGGCCAGCCCGTGATCTTGCGCGGCGTTGGCCTGGGTGGCTGGATGAACATGGAAAACTTCATTACCGGCTATCCGGCCAACGAGGAAGCGCAGCGTGAAGCCTTATACAAAGTGCTCGGCCCCGAGAAATATCGCTTCTTCTTCGACCGCTTCCTGGAGTACTTCTTTGGTCCTGAAGATGCGCGCTTCATTGCTTCGCTCGGGCTGAATCTGCTGCGCATTCCGATTAACTATCGTCACTTTGAGTCTGATATGGAACCCTTTGTTATCAAGGAAGAGGGTTTCCAGCATTTGGACCGCGTAGTCAATCTCTGTGCGGAGCAGGGGATTTATACCATTCTCGATCTGCACGCTCTGCCGGGTTACCAAAACCAGGACTGGCATAGTGATAATCCGACGCATAAGGCGCTGTTCTGGAAGCATCGCCATTTCCAGGACCGGGCGGTCCATCTCTGGCAGGCGCTTGCCGGCCACTATCGTGACCATCCCTGGGTGGCGGGCTACAATCCAATGAATGAGCCTGGCGATCCCACGGGCGAGCTGATCGGGCCGTTCTATCGCCGTCTTTACGAGGCTATTCGGGCGGTCGACCCTCACCATATCATCTTCTTCGATGGGAACCGCTATTCACAAGATTTTCACATGTTCCACGAGGTCTGGCCCAATACAGTTTTTACGGCCCATGACTACGCCGAGCCTGGCTTCATCCACGGTGGTCCTTATCCGGGCTATACCGATGGCCAGTACTTTGATGCCAGCGTCGTCGAAGAAGTCTTTCTGAAGCGCACAGCCTTCATGCGCGAGAAAGGCAGCCCGATCTGGATCGGCGAGTTCGGCCCAGTCTATCCTGGCGAGCCGGAGGCCGATGCCATGCGCTATCAGTTGCTGCGCGATCAGTTGGAGATCTACCAGCGCTATGGAGTGAGCTGGTCCATCTGGACCTACAAGGACATCGGTCTTCAGGGCCTGGTCTATACCGCCCCCGATTCTCCCTGGAACGAGCTGCTGCGCCCCTTCCTGGAGAAGAAAGCTCGCCTCGGCGTCGATACCTGGGGCACGCTGGATACTCACATCCGACATATTATGCAACCTCTGGAGGAGACCTTTGCGCGTGAGTTCCCTGACTATGCTCCTTTTCCGTTTGGGGCGGGCTGGCTGATTCGTCGGCTGGTGCGTCACATTCTGTTGGCGGAGCCGCTGCTGGAGGAGTTCGCCGCGCTCTTTGCTGGTCTCAACGAGGCCGAGCTTGATCGCCTGCTGCTGTCGTTCCGCTTTGAACAGTGTATCCAGCGAGAACCACTCAAAGACATTCTGAGGGAGTATGCTTGTCGCTAAGCGAGTAGACGAGAGGAGAGAACACGGGCGGCTGCCAACTGAGCAGATTGCTTCCCTTTGAGCACCGCGGTACCCGACCCTGGCTCCCTTTCCTGGAGAGCCGTGAGGCTCTCGCCTTTGCCTCCTGTCCCCGGGAGGAAGAACGGGCGGCTGTGACCTGTTGTGCGGGTTGCAGCCGCCCGCCTTGCTCTCTTGATTGCTGCTGACCCGCTGATCCTGGCGCAGATCAGCGGGTGATGTTCTGCAGATGAGCTGCGGCTAATCACTGGTTTACGCTGCTTGCAGCGGCCAGGGCAGGCGTCGCCAGTGGCACGATCTCGACAAGAGCGTTGTAGTCGGGCATGCCGGCGGCAGGATCACAGACACGCCGGCGCAGCAGCACATTGCATTCCGGCCAGAAGGCTTGCACGTTGCGCGGCTTGATCTCGTCAATGAAGATACGACACTGCATGCTCTGGCCATTGTCGCTTTTGACCAGCACACTATCGCCGTGTCGCAGGCCCAGGGCGGCAGCATCTTCGGCAGAGATAAAGAGGCTGTCGCGCGGCGCCCCACTCATGGTGTCCTTTTGGCCGTAGATCAGACTGTTGAACTGCTTGCCGCGACGAGTTGAGAGCATGAAGCGTCCCTCGGGCAGGTTCAACTCAGGCGGGCGCAGTACAGAGAAATGGGCCTTGCCGTCGACAGTCTTGAACTGGCCATCGCGGTAGAGAACGCGCCCGCCGTATTGCACCTGATCGCCGGGCTGGCGCAGACGCTCGATTCCCGCGTAAAGCGGCATCACGCGCGCAATCTCCTCGCGGATCGCCTGAGCATTGGGGAAGACAATACGCTCGCGGCGCTCCGGATAGACACGGGCGGCGACCTCCTGGAAGATTTCCCACTCGCAGCGCGCCTCTCCGACGCGCGGCCCGGGAATCTCGGGTGTGAAGATAATGCGCCGCTCGGTACTGGTCTCGGTGCCGCCTCCTGGCTGCTCATAGCGCGTTTGGGCGGGTAAGAGCACAACTGTATCCGCGGGATCAACCAGCATCTGACTGGTCACAAAGATGTCCTGGTGCACACGCAGCGGAATGCGCTCCAGAGCCTGGCGCACATAGTCTGGATCGGGCAGGACCTCCAGGAAGTTGCCGCCGCTGCAGTAGAGCACGTCGAGATCGCCGTCGTAGGCGGCGTCGATCATCTGGACGGCGCGCAGCCCGGTTCCCTCTGGTACCTCGAAGCCCCAGAGCTGGCTGAAGCGCTCGACATCGGCAGGGTTGTTGACAGAGGCCCCACCTGGCAGTAAGTCGGGCACAGCACCAACCTCGGCTCCGCCCTGGACGCCGCTGTGACCGCGAATGGGCACCACGCCGCAGTGCTCCTTGCCGACCCAGCCCTGCGAGAGGGCCAGATTGACCACGGCCTTGACATTGTCGACGCCGAAGGTGTGCTGAGTCAGGCCCATGCTCCAGATCAGGATGCCGCTGCGCGCCTGGTGGATCACCTCGGCGAAGCGGCGCATCTCGTCACGCGGCAGGCCGCTGTAGCGCTCTAGCGTCTCCCAATCCTGTTGGGCCAGCTCGGCTTGCAGCTCTGGCCAGCCCACCGTGTGGCGGGCGATGAAGTCGTGATCAACCCAGCCTTGTTCGATCAGATACTTGAGGGTGCCGTTGAGGAAGGCGATATCCCCACCCGTCGAGACCTGGAAGAAGTCGTCCATCAGCCTAGTACCCATGACGGCGCTCTCGGGGACCGAGGGCACCCAGTAGCGCGTCAGGCCCGGCTCCTTGTAGGGGTTGATCACGGCGATCCGTGTGCCTGCCTTCTTGGCATAATAGAGGTATTTGGTTGTTACGGGCTGATTATTGGCAATATCACTGCCAAGTAGTATCAGCAGATCGGTGCCGATCCAGTCTTTATAAGAGACCGAGGAGGCACCGACGCCCAGCGTCTGCTTGAGGGCGACCGTACTGGGAGAATGACAGACGCGGGCGGCATTATCGATATTGTTGGTTCCCAGGAAGCGGGCCACCTTCTGGGCGACGTAGTAGACCTCGTTGGTGATACCGCGCGAGGTCAGATAGAAGGCCAGGCGATCCGGACGGGTAACGCGGATGCGTTCGGCGATCAGATCGAGCGCCTCGTCCCAGGAGACGCGCCGGAAGCCGCTTTCACCACGACGTCGCACCATCGGATAGGGAAGACGACCAAGCTGGCGCAATTGGGGACTGGAGAGCTGCTTGAGGCTTTCTAAATCGTCGGTCAACCGCTCCCAGGGCATCGCTCCCATTGTATTGAGCTGTAGAAGATTGAGGCGGATGGTGCACAGGTGGATGCCGTCCATCGTCCAGTCGTGCATGCCGTAGGTGCCGAGAGCACAGCCGTCGCAGCAGCCGCGTGTCAGAATGCGCCAGGCGTAGAGCGGATGGCGCCGATTCTGCCAGAAGGTGCGCGCGATCTCAGTGAAGTGATGGGGCTTGCGCTCGCCCAGGCCAAAGGGCTTCCAACTGGCCCACAAATGCGGTGCGATGAGCTTGTTTGCAGCCATAGCCTCGCCCTTTCTCTTGTCATGATAAAGCGTAGTGACGCTCTCTTACTGCCAAGGATCGAAGCCTGTACAGAGGCAGGAGCAATGGAGGAACACTTGCCTTTGCAGGGCAGAGCCAGCTTATGCCGGAGCTGCCTCGCCCGCGGCCTCGATGCGTGGCGGGCGCGTGAGGAGCGGCAGCAGGAAGCTCAGGGCCATAATGATGGCCAGAGCCACGAGCGCCACGACGTAGCCACCGGTGCGATCCTTGACCTGGGCGATCAGAATCGGCCCGAGCACGCCGCCGGCGCTCCAGGCAGTCAGCATCAGACCGTAGATCGAGCCGGAATTTTTAGGGCCGAAGTAGTCCGCTGTGAAGGCTGGCATGGTACCGAAGCCGCCGCCATAGCAGAGGGCTACCAGCAGAGCCGGCACTAGAATGATGGCGAACGACTTAATAAAGGCGGCCATCAGCAGGAAAAGTACGATCTGCAGGGCAAACATGATCATGAAGACCTGACGGCGCCCGATCAGGTCGGAGAGCCAGGCCCAGACAAAGCGTCCGCAGGCATTGAAGATAGAAATGAGGCTGACAAAGAGCGTGGCCAGGGCATCGGGAGCACCGCCGCCCAGGGCGATTTGTTTAGCCTGAGAGATCATGGCGATGCCGGCGGTCACGTTAAGCGCCAGAATGCCCCAGAGCGCATACCACTGCCAGCGCGTCAACGCCTCGCCCAGACTAAAGTCGCGGCTGGCCCGCTGGGAGATTACCTGGGCGCTGGGGACCCAGCCAACGGGACGGTAGCCCGCCGGAGGATTGGCGTAGAACTGGGAAGCGATGCCGATGAGGATCAGGTAAATAATGCCGAGGGTCATGAAGGCTGGACCGATGCCGTGGGCCTGGACACCTCCGCCGAAGGCGCTCATGAGGATAGGCCCTACTTGCGAGACGATCACCGCCCCGCCGCCGAAACCGAAGACAGCCAGGCCGGTCACCATGCCACGCTTATCAGGAAACCACTTGACCAGGGTCGCTACGGGCACAATATAGCCGAGCCCCATGCCCAGGCCCCCAAGCACTCCATAGGCCAGGCAGAGGAGCACTAGCTGATTGCCAGTAAAGCCAGCCAGGAAAACACCTAATCCGTAGCAGACAGCAGCGGTCGTTCCCACAATACGCGGCCCGACACGGTCCATCCAGAAGCCTCCGATGGCCGCGGCAATGCCTAGAACAAGAATGGCGATCGTGAAGGGCAGCGTTGCCTGCGTGTTATCCCAGCCATAGAGTTTTTGCAATTGGGAGGAGAAGACGCTCCAGGCGTAGACGGAACCGAGCGCGAGCTGCATGACAATGGCAGCGATGACAATGATCCAGCGATTGCGTACCTGCGTCGTCGAGGTTGCGGTCGCCATAAGCTCATCCTTTCTGGCCGCTAGTCTCGCCTACTAGCAGCCTTGCTCTGCTCGTCTGGCTGCGATGCCAGACCTGCTTGCTCACCGTTGCCGGTTGCTCATGACTATCAGTCAATACGAACCTGAAGGGAAATAGCGGCTTGCCGGCTGAGCTGACCGGGCGCGAGAGCCGACGCTGCCCAGGGGTGGGTGCAGCGTATGCCAACATGTGGCTGCCCGGCAGAACGCCAGACATTGCGACTCATGGTCGACGGCTTCGTGAAAGGTCCTCCTCTGTGGCCTGTGGTCAACCAGACCGCTGTGGTGAAGGAAAGGAACGGGCCCCAGGCTGCTTGCCAGGCATCAGAACCGGTCTGCCATGCGCACAGATGCGCTTGCTGAATACCAGCGCCAGGCCGAGATAGGTACCTTCTCCCCTCCCTCTTCTGCTGGCTGGCTCGCTCGCTCGCCTCATTCAGCTTATCGGGCAGAGACAGAAGTCTGCCCCTGATGATGCCAAAAGCTTCAGAAGAATGGGAGAAAGGACCTATGCCTGCTCCGGGCTTGGCACTTGTACGCTGCAGAGAAAGCCTCAGTGGCCCGTGCTGAGGCTCTCAGCGCCCGGTGCTTCACACTGGAAGCAGAGTACTGAGGATCTGTGATAGTATATGCTAAGTATACCAGACTTCCGTGAGCCAATCAAGTCCATCTCCGCTTGATCTTCGAAGATCTACTGTAGTATTTAAGCTAATATTTCTCTCTATAAAGAATCAATTGCCTGGCTGCAGGCAAAGCAACAGGCGGCCTCTCAGAGGAGTAGGGCCAGAAATCAAGGAGGGAGGGGTGACCATCGACAAGAGCAGGGATAGAGAGAGAAGCGAGGGAGAAGGACGGTCAAGTAGAAAAGCGCGTCGTCTCCAGGCCGTCAGAGCAGGAAATCTGCGCGTCCTGGCTCTGGAGGGCGAGCATGAGCGGGAGCTACTCGAACGGCAGCTGTGGCGTCAGGGCTGGAGCGTCCGACGAACGTTCCATTTTCTTCTCGCCTGGCGATCGAAGGCGTTGGAGAAGCCTGTTCCGGCGGAGCGGCTCCTTGCCCATTGGCTAAGCGAGCAGGAAAGCGACAATCGGCTCGTTGATTATCTTCAGCGGGAGCTGGTGAGTATTGGCTGGCTGCAGGACGAAGCCGACTTTAGTGCTGCCCTGAACGCTCTCGTCGTCTCCTTTGAGCCAGCAAGGCCCTTGCGGGCCTGGCGCCTTTTTGCTCTCAATACCTTCACCCAGCTCAGTGAGCGGATTGCTCAGGCTCCTGCGTGTGTGGCGACCGGCACTGAGAACACGGAGGACAGCGAGACCATCGCCTCCTTTGCGGCCATTTATCGTCGTCTCTTCTCTCTGTTGCAGGGAAGTAGCTTGCTCGATGTTGGCTGTGCCTGTGCCTACTGGCCGCTGCTCGTGGCCAAAGGTGGTCACTGCCTGCCGGGGCCGATCGTCGCTGTCGATCGACGGGCTGAGGCCCTGCGCTTATCAGCGCTCCTGGCCGAGACTTTGGGGCTGGCCGCTCAGCTGCGCTTTGAGCAGCAGGACCTTTGCCTGCCGGCCTTTCTCCGTCTGGGACAGTTTGATACCGTCACCGCTATTCACCTTCTGGAACATCTGGAAGAGAGCCAGCTGCCGCTAGCGCTACGTCAGCTGCTCCAGGTCACCCGTCATCGCCTCCTGATTGTCGTTCCCTATGAGGAGCAGGCTCAGATCTGCTATGGGCACCGTCAAGTCTTCTCAGCTGCAAAACTTCAGTTTTGGGGACAATGGTGTCTGGAGCAGCTTGAGGGGAGAGCCAGCTACTGGTGCGAGGACCTCCTTGGAGGGCTTCTTGTGATCGAGCGCCATCAGCAGCCTTAGCGGGCAACGCTTGGTGAGAGGCCAGCAGCTGATCAGGAAGCGAACTAACAAAGAGCGGAGCAGACTCAGGTAAGAGCCTGCTCCGTTAGGAGAGCGGAGTCCGCGCGGCGGAGCCAGACCAGGGTACGGCCAGATTCCGGCCAGGCGGACTGACCATTGAAGGAAACGGAGGCGCTAGACGATTGTACAGGCAGTTCCGTTCAGATAGAAAGCTGTTGGTGATGGATTGCTGCCGCTCCAGGTGCCATTGAAGCCCGGGTAAACCGACGAGCCTGGTGCAATCGAACCGTTGTAGCTGGCGTTCGTAATCGTCACCTGGCTCCCTTGCTGCGAGAAAACCCCATTCCAGCCCTGAGTCACCGTCTGGTTGCCGGGGAAGGTAAAGGTCAATGTCCAGCCATTAATCGTTGTTGTCCCCGTATTGGTCACCGTCAGGTTGGCCGTGAAGCCACCTGGCCACTGATTAACGGCGTAGTGGACGCTACATTTCAGCCCGGCTACAGGCGTTGGGGTGGCGGTAGGGGTCGGTGTTGGGGTAGGAGTAACTGCCGCAGTAGGGGTTGGGGTCACCGTCGGTCG
>NZ_JADGIA010000213.1 GCF_019683635.1 Thermogemmatispora sp.
GAGCAGCGTATCCAGACTGGCGGCGTTGACCCAGAGGACGGCGCGGTAGGCGGAGCGATAGCGGTGAGCGTACTCGACGGCGAGGCGGGTCTTGCCGACACCGCCCAGCAAGAGAGCGTCATTCGGCTGGAGCATCGTCTGTTTCAATCCCCGACGGGCTGTTCCTCTGATTCAGACGACCCGATTCTGACCAAACTGGCCAAGTTCGAGGGCTTTCAATCCCCGACGGGCTGTTCCTCTGATTCAGACGCCACTGGAGACAGACCATACCAGTCATTCAGTGGATGACTTTCAATCCCCGACGGGCTGTTCCTCTGATTCAGACGAAGAAGCTCTATCCTGAAGGAACCCCATACGAGGACCTTTCAATCCCAGACGGGCTGTTCCTCTGATTCAGACGTAGACGCGCCGGAGTTGGTCCGGCGCGCTGGTGCTGACTTTCAATCCCCGACGGGCTGTTCCTCTGATTCAGACAGGAGAGAACTCTCCCATGCCTTTCGACCTTTCTGCGGACTTTCAATCCCCGACGGGCTGTTCCTCTGATTCAGACCCGGTCCGATCCGGTACAGTGGGCCGGTGTGTTCCAACTTTCAATCCCCGACGGGCTGTTCCTCTGATTCAGACGGCACCCCCCTTAAGATAGCACCAGGAGCGGCTTCCGTCAAGGCTTTTCGATGATCCCAAAAAAGCGGTCAGCAGTGACCGCTCTAATGCGGTCATGATGCCAGGCACTTTGCCCCTCCGAGCGCTTCTCAAGCCCTTCGAGGATCGCTGCGTGAGCAGCCGGGAGCCGCGATCCTCGAAGCGACCTGCAGAAAGTAGATAAAGGAGAATGATGATGATATAGTATTTTTAGTGTAATAAAGTAAAAAATCGAGCAAACATGCTGGATGTCTCTTGTGGTCTCTTGATCCCGGCGACCCTCACCGCCACATGAGGGGGCAGCGCTCCCCTGCAGAATGTCTCAGCTCGCTTGCCCTCTCTCCTGCCTTGTTCCCCCACTCAGAAACGCTTCCCGTTCCAGGGAGCTGAGCCAGAACGACCGGCTTCTTCCGGCTTGCCTCCCCTTCCGTTCCTCTCCTGTTCCCCTGGTGTTCCTCCCACGACCCCGGGGGAGACCACGGGCATCCCCGATCAATTCCCCCCGGTGTCCAGTCGCCAGGGCTATGCTCAACGAAGTCCGCCCATCAGGGGTCGCTATCCGCCTTCGGACCTTCCGTCCTTTGAGCGCACAGGAACCTGTGCGTTCGCGGGGCGAATGCGGGTGGCAGGACACCTGGGAGCGTGTGTGAGGCCGTTTCTCTACGATGACCTGTCCCAGATGAGATGAAAGGAGCTGATGTGAGATGTCTGTCTCTGAACCTCGTCAGCCCGCCGCTCAGGGCGATTCCTCTCTGGCTGATCCCGCTGCTGGGACCAGTGCAAGCGCTTCTCTTGCACCAGATAGCGCCACGGCAGCGAGTCCTCCGCCAGTGCCGTCCTTCTCGGCTACACCAGCGTCAGCAGCCGCAGAGAGCCGGGCGGCAGAGCCGGCCCTGCCTCCGGCGGCGGAGCAGGAATGGTTCACCTGGGAAGAGGACGCTGAGGATGCCTCATCCTTCTTCCTCCCCCAGCGTTCTGGCCCACTGGCGATGCCCACCGTCCCAGAAGCCGCTGCGAGCCAGGCCAACTCGTCGCAGTCAGCAGGCCTGGCGACGATCGTCCGGCGCTCCTCCTGGTCACTGCTGCGCCGATTGGGCCTGGTGGCCTTGACCCTCTTGCTCCTGAGTCTGCTGCTGGCTACGGCCCTGGCTCATTCCCCGACACCTGGGGCTGCTTCCCCCACGCAGACCGCTCCAGGAGGTACCGCGGCACCTCCCACGACCACCGTTACACGCACTGTTCGTACGCCAGGGGCCCAGCGTACCCCAACTGGAAGCCCTTCGACGCCTGCTCCTCGTCCCACGCCGACCAGTCATCCTGGCCCGAGTGGACCTGCGGGGTCCACGAACCCGGCAGGAGATCAGAATCAGGGGACCACAGGAGTTCCCAACGCATGGCTGGCAGATCCGCTTCCGGCGGGCTGGACGGCTGCAGGCCTGACGCGCGCTGATGCCATTGAGGCGCTGCGTACTGCTGTTACCTTTACCGATCGCGAAATGAGCCTGGATTACCGCAACGTTGGCACGCGGACCAAGCCCGGCGGGACGTTGACTGCGGCGATGTTCCTGCTCACCCCTGGGGGAAAGGCTCGCTTCCAGCAGAATGATCGCCGGATGAGTCCGGCCTTCTACGATGCGGTGGTGGGAGAGCAGCTCATTCAGGAAGTAGTGAATGCAGAGCCACAGTTGGTGGCCCTGCAAGTCCGTGGAGGGCAACGCTTTGCCTGGGTAACGGTGCATTTCTGGCTCTGGCAGATGCGACGCGATCCGGCAACGGGTCAGCTTCAACAGGGGCTACAAGCCGATCCGACCACAGGGCAGCCTGTGCTCCATCAGATGTCGGTCCTGCTGCTGCGAGTGCCTCCTGCTATGCAGGGCCCCACGGCTCCGATGGGGGGCACGGGGTGGCTGGTCTCGACCTATGGCCTCGATCTGCCTGCGGGAGAAACCCTGTCTCTGCTGACGCCCCCCTGAGAAGCCAGTGCCAGTGTGCTGCGGACCGGTGCTGACTTCCTCTCCGTGAAGGAGGTCCTCTTGCCATGCCCTGCTCTCCTGAAGAACTGAACCTGGAAGCTGCTCCCGCCGACCGGCTTCCTTCGTCCGGTGGCCGGCCTCGCTCTCCCATGCTGCGACGGAAGACGCTATCGATCCTGATGGCTGGACTGCTGCTCCTTCTCTGGGGACAGCAATCGGTGAGAGCCGGTCTGGCCGGAACGATCCTGGTGCTGGTCCGACGGCTGGTCTCGCTGGTCAGCTTCCCCATTGTTCTCCCAGTCCTGGCTGGCCTGGGCGTGCTCTGCTGCCTGGGAGCGCTCGGCCTGGTGGGGCTGGCCGAGGTCGTCGTACGGACGCTTACTCGGCCTCTGCGGCAGGCTCCGTTCTCCACGCTCACCCCGGCCCTGGTGGGGTGGCCTGCCGAAGCCATTTCCTTCCCGGTGACGGTCGGGTCCGAGTCGTATCCTGTACCCGGGTACTACTGCCCCCAGCCCGGTGCACGGAGCCTGATCATCGTGAGCCCGGGTTATCGGCGTCCCGTGGAAGATGTCCTCCTGATCTGCCGAGCCCTCTGGCAGGCAGGGCATCACGTCCTGGCTTTCGAGTACCTCGGGCATGGGCGTCCTCTGCCTGCTGGGGCCTCTTTGCCGCTGACGCTGGGCTATCGCGAAGTGAAGGATTTCTTGGCCGCGGTGAGCTATGCACAAGAGCGAGCGCCGGGTTGCCGGATTGGAGCACTGGGCTTCTCAATGGGAGGAGCTGTGAGCTTGCTGGGGGCCGCCTGCTGCCCCGAGGTAGCCGCGATCGTCGCAGATAGCGCCTTTGCCACACAGTGGCAGGCGGTCGAGCAAGTCGTACGACGGCGCCTGCGCCTGCCGCCACGCTGGGCGGACTGGTTGCTGCCGCTATTGCACTGGGTGAGCAACAGGGTTCTCAGATGGCACGCCGGCTATCGCTTCGAACAAGTGGAGCCAGTGCAAGTGATTGCGCAGATCGCGCCGCGATCGGTCTTGCTCATCCACGGACAGCAGGATCGGCTGATCCCACCGGCGGCGGCGCAGCAGCTCTACGCTGCGGCCCGGCGGCCCAAGGCCCTCTGGCTGGTGCCTGGGGTGGAACATGTGCGCGCTTGTCTGCAAGTACCTGACCGCTACGTGGCCCGTCTGACTGCCTTCTTCAAGCAGGCTCTCTTACAAGATCTGCCCACTCGCCCCCTCCAGACCGCTTCTGGCTCCAGCGTTGTCGCTGGTTCTCAGGAACAGGAGCAGTCGCCTCTGCGGGTCTCTCGTACCAACGCGCTCAGGTACGAGCAAGCTCAGTCATCCCCCCCTGGGTTCCGGCTGGGCCTGGTGTGGGGGCGCTGGCTGGTGCACTGGCGGTGGCAAGTCGTAGGAGCCTGGCTGCTGGTGCTGCTCCTCAGCCTGCCACTGGCGCAGACGGTTGGGGCAGTGCTCCGGCCTGGAGGAACGACCGTGCCTGGTAGTGAAGCCGCCCAGGTGCAGACTGTGCTTCGTCAACGTCTCCACCAGCCGACGACGCAGCTATTTGCTGTGCTCTCTGTCTCACCCCAACAGGCCAGGGGCCGCTCCTTTGCTCAGCAACAGCAGGCGATCGTTGCCAGAGCCAGAAGTCTTCCCCATGTCCTGACGATCCGGGCGCAAGTCAGCCCGAATGGACAGACGGCCCTGGTGATCTTGGGATTCGATGAGGATAGCGAGACGATTGCTACGCTTGTTCCGCACTTGCAGGACCAACTGGGAGCCATTCCTGGGCCTGCTCGCCTCCGGTTGACAGGTGAGGCCGCAGTCGCTGCCGCTCTGCAGCAGGCTACCCAGGTGGATACAGCCCGGGCAGAAGCGCTGGCGCTGCCCCTGACCCTGATCGCCCTGCTGCTGGTCTTTGACGGACTGCTCGCTAGTCTGCTCCCGGTGGGGCTGGCCGGACTGACGCTGATCATGACGCTGGCCGGACTTGCCTTGCTGGGACGACTCTTCTCGTTGCAGAGCCTGACGGAGAGCCTGGTGAGCATCATTGGCCTGGGGCTGGCCATTGACTATAGTCTGTTGCTGATCCGTCGCTTCCGCGAGGAACTGGCGCGAACCGGAGCAGTGCCCGAGGCAGTGGCTGACACGGTGGCCACGGCGGGCGAAGCGATCGCCTTTAGTGCCTGCATTGTGGCACTGGGCTTTGGAGCATTGCTGCTGATCCCCATTCCACTGTTACGCTCTCTGGGGGTAGGAGGCTGTCTGGTGACAGGCATTGCGGCGCTGGCAGCACTCACACTCTTACCTGCGGTGCTCAGCCTGCTGGGGCCGCGCATCAATGCACTGGCACTCTCTTCCTTGCTCCCAGGGAAAGGGCACCGCTGGCGGGACCTGCTGCCTGTCCGGCGGCGGTGCACTGCCTCGGTGTTAGAACCGCAAGGAGCTGTCCGACCTGTCTCCTGGTGGGAACGCTGGGCCTGGGCATCTGCGTGGCCATCGGGCTGGATGCCTTTCTGATCCGCCCGCTGGTGGTGCCGGCAACCATGCGTCTGCTCGGGAACTGGAACTGGTGGCTCCCCGGCCAGCGAAGAGGGAAACCATCACCTGCAGCGGCTGGGGAGTCTGGCCTGCGCAGCCAACTCCTGCCCCTCAGCGAGCAGCAGGCACAGCGGGCCTGGGAGGCGCTGCTGATCAGGCTTGTTGCCCAGACGCTGCAGCAACCTGTCACGAGACAGAGCCATTTCTTCACCAGTGGAGGCGATTCGCACTCCCTGGAGCAGCTCCTGCTGCGGATCAAGCAGCACCTGGGGGTAACGCTGACCGTCGAGGAGGTTCTGACCCACCCGGTGCTTGCCGCATTAGCTGTCCTGGTGCAACAGAGGCTCCTGCAGCAAGAGGAGCAGGGGGCTTCCGACCCTTCCTGCTGGACCTCCTCTATGGCCTCTACAGCCATATCACCTCGCTGAAAGCCTTGCAAGAGATAATCGTCAGTGATCCCTTCGATCGCAGCGAGCAGCCACGGCAATTGCGCCTGGTAGATCTGGCTGCCTGGCTGGAGGCGCTGGTGAGCTAAGAATGAGAGAAGCCGCCTGTCCTGTCTTTCCCTTTGCTGAGCAATGAGGGAGGGGATGAGGCGGCTTCTGCCTGCCGAAAGGAGGAACCAGGAAGGCATGGGAGAGGGAGAGAAAAACGGACTCAGCCAAGGTGGAGAGCAACTGACCGGACCCGGTGAGACCAGGTGATTTGCGCGCTGAAGGAAAGAGCAGGCTGGATGCAGGAGATTGCTCCCTGCAGATGAGCGGCATAAGGGAACACGCTCTGGGGAGCGTCCGGCCTGAAACTTTCTGAGAGATGGTACTCGCTCTGAAGAGCAATCAGGCGTCAGAACAGGTAAGTGAACACTTGACACTCTTGTCTTTTTTGAAAGGAGAGACTATAGTTATCGTAGTGCAGCTTCCTGTCTGAACACATTGCTCAAAAGACCAGAAGATGGACAAGTTTTCCTTTGCTGGAGGCAGCAGAGGGTCAGAACGTGAGGAACCTGTGACAACTTGTGCCAAGCGAGCGGAGCAAAGGAGCGGTTGCTGTCACGTCGCCTGGAGAGCGGCTTCAGAAGCAGGGCGGCTGTTCAAGGAAAGACTTGACTTCGGATCAAGTGGTTGCGGGTTCGAGTCCTGCCAGGTGCGCCTTCCTTCCAGAACCACCGTCTCAACCCGCTTCTCAAGCCCTGCGACGCCACGCAGAGGAGGTGAGCGGCTGAGATGGTGGTCTGCAAGACGGGGTTTTCTCCCTCCAGCGACCACTTGCCTCCCTGCTGCAATGACCACCTGCCTCGCTACCTCTGCTGCCGACAAAAGTGGTTCCTCTGCCCGGCAGCACTGCCTCACCAAGTCGACCCTAACAAGGCATCTCCCGTCTGGTAACAAAGGCAGCTCCGCCTCACTTACTGCTGCTCGCTCTGCTCTGGGTCTCTACGGCACTGTACTGGCTGTAGAGAAGAGCAAGAGGGGGACGCACTGAGTGTCCCCCTTCTTGTGGCTTCGCTTTGGGCTGCGAAGAGCTGCGCTGGCAAAAGGATCAGGATCAGGAGAAAGAGACCTGCAGCCCTTCGGCCTGGAGAGAGGCGCTGTTGAGCGAGCGATCGATATAAAGCACCACATTCGTCATCACAAGCCGGGGTACCGTGCCCCCAGCAGCCAGGATCAGCAGATCAGCCTTATCGGCGAAACTGCTCAGGCCAGTAACGATATCCTGCAAGATGGAAGTCTTGATTGAGACGCCGGTTGCCACCGCGGTGCCCGAGGCCGTGATAGTAATAGTCACGCTGCCTAGATCGCGCGAAATCTGCAGCCCGGACATGGTAGTTGAACTGAAGGTCAGCACGGGATGCAGCGGGTCGGGCAGAAGACTCAGGTGGGCATTGGTCCCAATAATCTCGCTCGCCCGCAAAACAATCGAGTTGGGTGCCGTGAGAATCGTCGGCTTCGGCGTAGCTGTAGGGGTCGGTG
Source organism: Thermogemmatispora sp. (assembly GCF_019683635.1). Classification (GTDB taxonomy): domain Bacteria; phylum Chloroflexota; class Ktedonobacteria; order Ktedonobacterales; family Ktedonobacteraceae; genus Thermogemmatispora. The sequence continues at coordinate 7,129 of NZ_JADGIA010000213.1, forward strand.
TTGGCGTCACCGTCACTGTCACCGTTGCCCCAGGTGTCACAGTGACCGATGGGACCGCGCTCGGCGCTGGGGTTGCCGTGGCTGTTTCGCCCGGCGTGGGTGTCGCCCGCGGCGGAGGCGTCGGCGAAGGTGTCGGCGTTGGGGTTGGTGGATCAACAGTCGGTGTTGGGGTCGGCGTGCGATAATGACACGGAATTAGCGGCGGCAGACAGAACACCGGTCCGGCCTGCGGTGCCGTCGCTGGACCAGCGGCGAAGGCCACCTGGCCCCCCGCAACAAAGGCTGGAATCAAGAGCACCAGAAAAGAACAGAGTGCGCCGACTTTCCCCCAGAATGCCAGCACTGCTGGAGAACGCTTCTTCTTCATAGCTTGGCCTGACCTTTATTCATTGCGCAACTTACTCGTCCGCTGAGCTTAAGAGGATAGGAAGAAAAATACCATCAGATGGCAGTCGTGCTATCTGGAATACCAGACGGGGAGAGAGCGCGAGTGCAGCCGACCCCGGGAGCACCAGCTGCACCCGCGCGGTGGCGATGGACGGGCCTTACAGGAGGCGATCCGTCTCTCGTCAGCTTTTATTAGCTATGGGTGATGCTCAGCGTCAGACCGGGCAGCGTGATGCTATTAGCAGCCTGGTATGGGGAATTAATGGTTAGATTGGTCAGCGTCGCGCTGGTGGCCGTCTGATCAAAAGGATTGGGGCCGGTGCTGAGCACGAGGTTCTGGAACTGACCCTCGTCGGCCTGCAATCCCGTAGCGTCGTTCGTCAGCCCCGTCACCGACACCGGTGTGTTCTGGCCGGCCTCCAGCTTGACAGTCACTGTGCCCAGGGGTCCCAGGCTGATGCTCTTGCTGATCACCAGGTCAGTGATGGTTCCATCGAGCTGGTTGACTGCCACCGGCGTGCTATTATCGGCGGGCGAGATGCCCGGGTAGAGATGGAAGTTCTTGGCCTGCAAAACCTTGGCCTGCACCGTGACCGGCAGCGGCGCCGCTGCTGCCAGGGCTATGGCCCCGTTCTCAACTGCTCCGAGCATGCCAAAGAGCACCAGGGCCGCGAGCAGCATCACCGACCAGAACACGGTCCGATTGGTGCGCCCCACCGGCGGTAGCTCCTCGTCTTCGTCGGCAACCGCTCTGGTCTCGATAGTCTCCACCCGGCTGACGTCAATGCTTTCCTCATCGAAAGGCGGCAGGTGAATGGGCAAGCTTGTTTCTTCGCGCTCTGGTTCCCGGGTCATTCCGGTGTCGTGCTCTTTTTCCATGAGACGCTCTCCTTTTTATGTGTTACATGACAGATATATAT
>NZ_JADGIA010000214.1 GCF_019683635.1 Thermogemmatispora sp.
GAGCGAGTGCATCTGCTCTCCTGGCTGAGTGAGCTGGGTACGCGAACGGGAGCACATGGCAAACGATTGGCAGCCCGTTCGGTCAACACCTATGCGCGGTCCATGCGGGCATTCTGCAACTGGCTGGAAGCCCGAGGCTCTGTCTCGCGATCGCCGGCAGCGGATGTCAGCATGCCCAAAGTGGGCAAGCCCCTCATTCGGATCATTGAGCAAGAGGAATTCAAGCGCCTGCTGCAAGCCTGTGCGTCGCTTTCTGAATCTGGCCCCCTAGCGGACTATCATGCAGCGCGCAATCGCGCCATCCTGTGGCTCCTCTATGATACAGGCATTCGCCTTGCGGAATTGTGCGGTCTGCGTCTGGTGGATCTGGATCGAAAAAAGGGGGTGATTCAGGTCCAGGGGAAGGGCGAGAAGGAGCGGCAGATTGCCCTCGGGAGAAAAGCTCTGAGGGCCTTGCTGCTCTATGTGGACCACTATCGCCCCACTGCCGAGCAGCTCGCGGAGATGGGGAACCCAGGAGAAGATCATCTCTTCCTGGGTGAGCGAGGTTGTGGTCTCACCCGTCGAGGCGTCGATATGCTCTTTCGCCGCCTTCGTCAGCGGGTCGCCTGGCCAGAGGAGCGGCGTCTGAGTCCCCATGTGTTCCGCCATACCTTCGCCGTTCGCTACTTGATGCTTGGGGGCGATATCTATACGCTCCAGGCGCTGTTAGGCCATGAGGATATTGCTACTATTAAGGAATACATGCATCTGAGTAATACGGCGGTCCAGGAGCAGAAGCGGAAATTTAGCCCTGGTGATCATGTGGCCGTGGAACCTGGGCCTGGAGGGAGGAAACCTTGGCAGCGTTCCCACGAGTCTGCCAGGAGCAAGCAGGGGGGTGGCCGGGGCAGGAAACCGGGAGCCGCAAGCGTCTAGGTGCGCTGCTGGGCGCCTGCGTCCTGCGCAAGTCCCCATCATGGCTTCCACGCGCGTGGAGAGGCCTGTCCTTCGAGCCTCCGGGGGTGACCCATCGAGCGGCGGGATCATGGGGAACGCGGGAAGGAGGCGGGAAGCAAGCGGGAGGGGAGCGGGAACCAGCCAGGGAGCTCCTGGAAGCGCGGCGGGAACCCGACAGGAACGGGCCAGGAAGGCCCCTTGTGCACCGGCGGCGGCTGTTCTCCCCTGCTTCCCCTCCAGGGGGAGCGTGTTCCGTAGGGGAGGTGCTTGCCCCCCCCTTGCCCAGTCTTGTCTTCCTTTCCGGCGGAGACGAACGTGCCCCCTCGTCCTGGCAGGTCCCACCTGCCGCTGCTTCGACGAGCCACCACTTGCCTGCGCTCTGACAGCCGTAGAGCGGTGGCCTCTCGCCTGGGTCCAGGAAGCGACCCAGCGGCGACCAGTGACCTTCCCGGTCGCTTCCCGGCTCACTCCTGAAGCAGGACGGAGAGAGGCTGCTACACTGTTCCCTGCCTGGGAGCATACCCGGCAGCAAGCAGTGTAGCAGCCTTGAAAGGAGTATGCATACCAATGGATCAGCAGACCTTTCCTTCGTCCTCTCTGCTCTCTCTGGCAACCCAGCCGACAGGGGCCAGGCGGAAGCAGGCGCGATCAAGCAGGCAGCAGACCAGGCACCTATCAGAGCAGCGCGTGGGACGTCAACCGCGCCGACAGCATATCGAGGCACTTGTTGAGGCCTATCTGCAGAGTCAGATTGGGGGCAATCGAAGCCCCAAGACCATCGAGTGGCACCGCACCTCGCTCACGCTCCTGCGACGGTTTCTGCAGCAACAGCGGGGAGTCACGGAGATCGAAGCGGTGGAGGCTGAGGATATCAGCGCCTGGTTTACCTACCTGCGTACGACGCGCGGCTCTCATGGCAGGCAGCGCAGGGAGCGCACGGTACAAACGTATGCGCGTTCAGCTCGGGCCTTTTTCCACTGGCTGGAGCGCCGGCGTCTGCTGGAGGAGAATGTGTTTGATCTGGTACCATTTCCCCGGGCAGGCCGTCCTCTCATCGAGACGCTGACCGATGAGGAGTTCGAACGGTTACTCGCTGCCTGTGCGCCGCCCAGGAAAACCGGTCGACTGGCGAAGAGGGCTACAGCTCGCAATCGAGCGATTCTGTGGGTGTTGTACGATACGGGCATACGGCTCTCGGAACTACTCACCCTATGCCTGGATAAGGTGGACCGGCGGCGGGGAGTGATCACGGTCTGGGGGAAAGGGGCTAAGGAGCGACGGGTGGCCCTGGGAGAGAACTGCCAGCACTATCTGTTCGAGTACCTGGATCAGCATTGGCCTGACGAGCAGGAGCTGGCGAAGTGGGGCCGTGCCGGAGAGAAGTATTTGTTCCTGACGGAGACGTGCCGACCCCTGACCAAGAATGGGATCGAGGAGCTTTTCAGACGACTGCGAAAGCGGGCCGGGATCACAGCCAAGCGAGTGAGTCCGCATATTCTGCGACATACCTTTGCGGTAAAGTATCTGCTCCTCGGGGGGGACCCATTCAGCCTCCAGCGGCTATTGGGGCATGAGGAGATGGCCACAGTCAATCATTACATGCATCTGAATGATACGATGATGCAGGCGCAGAAACGCAAGTATAGCCCTGGAGACTACCTCTCGACGCGCCAGCCAGAACCGGATTAGAGCGAATGTGGCCAGGTGGAGACCGGCGAGAGGCCGCGCACCAGTCGCCTAGGCCAGGAGCCGAGAGGCACTGGTGTTTGACTTGGCCTGCTCCAGCGTCTGCAAGGTCTCCTGGCTGGGATGCCATTGCTCCGAGGAGAGCCGTCGCATCTGCCTGGAGTAAGCCAGATAGAGCTGGTCCACCAGATAAGTGGCTCCAAGCGCCCCATAGAGTCGGACGGCATGCCGCAAGGCCCGCTCACTCATGATCACGCGCTCGCCATGCTCTCGGCCCGGCCTGCCGAAGGCAAAGGAGAGCTTGGTGTCAAACCGGTGGTTCACACTGTGCAATGCATAGGTCTGGTAGAGCTGAGCTGCCCGTCCATAGTGTTCCCGCTGGAGCATGGCGGTGGCGGGGTCTGCTCCGCTCGCCCCCGCCTGGCATGCGTCAGCCAGGTGCTGTGCCTGATGAACCTCATACTCGGCGCTGTACCAGAGCGCCTGCAGGTATTTATCGCGGAAGAGGGTAAAAGGTTTTCGGACCCAGCTGGATGGCCAGGGATCAAAATTGGCAGGATAGTCGATCAGTTGCTGCAGGAAGTCCCCGGGATAGGCTTGCAGCAGGGCATCACAAGCCTCTTTGATGTCGTCAGGAACTGCATTGGTCAGGCGGCCATCACGGCGAGCTGCTTCGATGATCTGGTGGAGGGTGCTTACCGCTTCCAGATCGATGACCCGGCAGGTGGGGGCCAGACGCCACAGTCCCTGTCTGGTGCTAAAGACGTCCAGGTTCGGCGGAATCAGCTCCTGTCCCGCTGCTGCATTCAGATGAGCGATGGCCTCGCGCACATCCTTGCGCAGGAACTTGCGGTGAGAGTCGAAGGCCTCCCCCAACCGCTTCGGCGTGGCTTCCTCGTCGGAGAGGCCGTGACCGAAGACGTCCTCTAGCAGTTTCTCTCGACTCACCTCTTCGCCGCGCAGCCAGGCGAGATAAGCCAGCAATTGGATCCGTTTGGCATTGGGGACAAGTGGGACCTGCACGCATCTGCCATCGGGGGCTACCAGCTCCAGCTGCACTTCCTTGAGTAACCTGATCCTCACATACTCCCCACAGGGGCCTTCCCTGCCCTGGTCCAGAACAGGTGGCTCACCAGTCGGAACGTGGACAGCAGAGAAACCCGATGAGGAAGCCGCAGAGATGGGGAGGTTGTTTCCACCAGCTGAGGCATCTGGTGGAGACAAGGGGGGAGCAGTCCTGTCAGTCAACTGCTCGGGTCTTGCTGAGATGCTCTCGTGTGACTCGCTGGGAGGAAGCAGATCCTGAGAGAGCTGGGGAAGGTCCAGCGCAGGGGCAGACGATGTGGGAAGCGGCAGGCCAACCCGTGGCTTTGGGGCCGCTTCGAGAGGAAAGGAAACTGGCTGAGTCAGAGCAGCGCTCTCGGTCTGTTGCGGAATGAGTATAGATCTGACCGGGGAAGCCGCTGCTTTCTCAGGCGAAGATTGCCGGGCGGGAAATGCTGGACTGCTCATCACACTGATCTCCCGCTGACCTCCCTGAGAGGGTTGCCTGATCTGCCTGGTCAGGATGGGTTCTCCCGACTCCCCTGCTGCACTTTCGGACACGAGTGAGCCGATGCTCCTGATGAGCCAGCAACAGATGACGATGATCGGAGCGATCAAGAGCGGGGAAAGAACCTTGATGGTCAGAAGCATGATAAGGCGACGATTGCTCTCCAGTTGCCACAGTTCGGGGAAATGGGTGACATGCGTGCGGAAGAGGGTCCAGTTCGGCAGGGTCCAGAGCACTGTGGCAAGAAGCGAGGCTGCGACGGTGAGCAGCGCGGTCATCATGGGCATCAGCCAGGCCTGGCGGTGACGAGCGTGCGGCTTTCTCTCTGTCTCTGCATGGCGGGGCATGGTGTATGGTTCTCCAGGAAACTGGTCCAGGGACCCTCTCGACGCAGGGCCTGCCTCCCAGATGAATGCAGGGAAGGCACTGGAAAGGACGATCCAGCCAGCTGTCGGGAGCCGTCGCCATTCGAGCGGAAGAGCAGGAGTTTCCCCTCCTGGGCGGTTCTCACCCTGGCTTCTGCTGTTTTCATACTCTAGTAGTATACAATGAACAAACGGGTACTGCACGCTTCTACCCTGCCTAACCTGTGCTGAGCACAGAAACGTTCCTGGACGAGGTTCACCGGCAGTCAGGGATGAATCTCCCCAAAATCAGGTGCTCTTTGAATCCTCTCAGATCCTCCCTCCGCTCTCGAAGGGCGGAGGTAATCACAATCAGCGCACCTGACGATCCGTGCCAGCTCCGACTGAAGCTCTCCTCTGATGAGTGCAAGGAGCCAGCGGGAGCGGCCTGGGAACTCCCTGGAAACCTGGTGGGAGCAGCCTGGAAAGCACACGGTAAGCGCCTGGGAGAGCTGGCACAGAGCAAGGAGGAGGATCAGAGAAACGAGAACAGGCTGGCAAAGTGAAGGAGCTGTGGAAGGATGCTCCTGATGCCTGTGCGCGCTACTTCCTCTTCGAGGAGCATCACGACTGGGAGGAGGTGCGCCTGGATCTCACGAAGCACACTCTCTATGGTGGTGGCTGTGTGCTTGCTCTGAACAACCATCACAATAGGGGGTAAAATCGTCTGAGCCTCCTCCTGGTAATCGGCATAGGCGGCAAACTTCTGCTCATATTCCCGCGCAGAGGTGGTTCCCCGATCATATTCCAGCAGCAGGCGGTAGGGTCTTGAGGAGTCTCCCACGGTATAGAGCAACTCCGCGTCGGGGCGGACAAGGAGACTTTGGCTGCTGGAACGATCCCACCACCAGCGAAGGGCCTCGCGAGCATTGAGCCAGGCCAGAATTTCATAGGTTCCGGTTTGCCTCCCTGCCGCGATCATCTGACGGACACAGCGGTAGACGCCGTGGGTATGGGAAATCTGTCTCTTGAGATCGCCAGAGCGACAAGGGAGGGAGAGCGTTGACAGACCATGACGAACAGCCAGATAGCGCAGCCCCGTCTCTGTGAGAGCGTAACGCTCTCGCTCTTGCCAGGATCTGCCTCCTGCCCATAAGGAGAGGCTGACCAGCCCTAGCGCCAGCAATGGTTGAAGTTGGCGCTGGAGCAGTCGCGGATCGGCTCTCACCGGCAGAAGCTGCATCTGCAAATCAGGCATGGACATCCAGGGATGGCGTCCCAGAACGGCCAGAATCCCCTTTTGCCGGGCAGTGAGCTGGAGGGTCAAGAGGGCAGCCGTGCGGGTGCGCTCTGCGGGAGTGCCGTCAAACTCGTGGGCAATCTCCTGGCTGATCACAGGGATGTCCTGACGTTGCCGTGGGCGCAGCCGTTCGGCCTCTGCTTGTAGGGATTCATAGACATAGCGAGGTAACCGATGAGCATGCTCAGAAACAGCGTCACTGTCTTCGGCAAGACACTGTGCGTGGAAAGGAAACGGATGAGTAAGATTCTCGATCAGCGAACCTGCAGCACCCTGCTGACAGAGCCCCAGGAGCGAAACACGGCTCCGAGGAGCAGTGCTCCTGAGCTTGCTGGACGGGCCTGCTTGAATGGGAAGCCACAAAGGGGCAAACGCTCCCTGCGAAAGATCGCGGTAATCGGCGATCGCACAGGGAGGGAGACTGCTCTTCAGCGCCTCAAGCTCCCAGGCAGGCTCAAGCTGCTCAAGCCAGAGCGGGATGCGGACGCGCTCCGTGAGAATCAGCAGTGGAGGGAGACTCTCCCCTACCAGCCGGGCTGCAGCCTGTAGCTCTGCCAGGTGCCGGAGCCAGGAGAGCGCTTCCTTCTGGCTGAACTGCCGCTCCTGGTCGACCCACAGAGAGAAGGCATAGTGGTCCCCGCCAGGAGCAGCCAGGAGGAAAGCCGCATCAGAGACCCAGCGGTGTCGCCGACCCTGCACAAGATAGGTTTGCTTCCAGGGTTGCTGGTAGCCTATCACCCGAAAGCCAGCGGGACACTCTGTCAGCAGGCGGCTGATCAGGTCAGACAGGATCAGGTGCACCGGGAGCCTGGCCAGACGGGCGAGCAAATCCTGGCGCGTCACAGGGTAACTGCTTGCCAGCCTGGAGGCCGTAACGTAAGACGCCCTCGGATACAGGGCAGCCAGTGCGTGCAGTCCCAGGTCGGTCAGATAATAGCGACGGTGACGCGGCGGCCACCCTGGCTCGTCGCAGACCACATGCGCCACCAGGTGAAGTTCCTCCAGGCGGAGCAGGTGGCCTCTTGTCGTCTGATCATCGCGCTCGACTAGACGCGCCAGTTCTGGGGCAGAGAGCAGCGAGAGCCAGGTGAGCCAGTAGAGAATCTGGCGCGCCGTGTGAGACCGCAGCTCTGGGGCGGCGAGCATGGCGTAGAGCGCCTGCTTCTTGAGCGAAGATGGGATGCCAGGCAGCACTGTGTGCAGGTCTTCCCCCGCCGTTCTTTGTGGTATGTTCACCAATCAGCCTCGCTCCTCTTGCCCTCTTTCCTCGCCCTCAAAGGAGCCTCGCGTCATTCCGAGTAAGGTCGGGGGGCGTATTTCCTCATATCCGTCCAGATCCGTTTGGACATCAGGGACCTGATCCGGGATGATGGGCGGTGGCGCTCCCACAGGCGATTTCTGGATGGTGGAGAGGCGCTTTTTGCGACGGCTGCGCGGATGGCTCCGGCGCTTTTTTTCGTTCTGTATCCCTATGGTGGGAGCCTGTGCTGTAAGATCCGCGCTCATTGATCCCGTGAGCGAATTGACCTGGGCCTGTTCCTGCTGGTTGTTCTGCGATGGACCAGGTCTGCCCGCCCCTGGTATGGATGAGGACGTACCCGAGGGGGCGGGGGGCATGCCATTCTGTCTGGCAGAGGGCTTCGTCTGGACTTGCACCTGAGCTGCCAGCTGGTAGGCTGCTGCCCGATACTGGCGGTAGGCCTGCGATTTGCGCACGTCCCGATCAATCCTGAGCACGAACGACTGGACGTCCAGAAAGCGACGCAGATGGTCAGCGTGGGCGCGGTCTACCTCCGCGGCGGACTGAGAGCGGCGCTGGTTGACGTGTCGGATGGCACGTGCTCGTGCCAGCTGGGAAGGGGTCCTGTTCCAGGAGGGAGGCCGGGTGAGTTCGACCGAAACGATCTGCAGCGGGTAGCCTGGCAACGCGAGACGCGCGTAGCAGTGCAGTCTGGGCTGCGAAATGATCTCCCTGGACGTCACCCTGTTGTGCAGTTCCTGTTCCAGAATCCTGGCATCTGAGGCACTGACGGTAAAGGCCCAGAGGTTTTCACAGTTGGCCAGCACCGTATCAAGCAGGCCCTGTTTGACAATGTCCAGCTCCTTGAGAAACTGGGTGGCCAGCAAGGCGGCACAGCCATACTTCGCATCCTCTGCCAGGATCTTTGCAATGTCTGCCCCGCTAAAGGCCTGGAACTCATCGATCGCCAGGAAGATCGGCCTTCTCTTGTGAGGCTCGATCGATTCCTGGAGACGGAAACTGCGTCTGAGGAGATTGATCAGCGTGCTCCCCAAAATGTTGAGGCTGGTGTCATCCATATCGCGCGCAGAGAGCGCGCACAGCACAATCTTGCCGGCTGTGACCGCTTCGTGGATGGGGGCGCGCGTGACTGGCTGACCCACGATCCTGCGCAGGTGCTGATTGTCGTTGAAGCTTCCCAGTTTCGTCAGGATGGGCATGATGATTTCCTGACGGAACGTGGACGCTTTCGGGAGCAGGAAATAGGTGTTCTGCCACCATGCGAGCAGTTCCTGATGCCACGGATCGGCTGGATCGAGCTGGTGCAGCACG
>NZ_JADGIA010000215.1 GCF_019683635.1 Thermogemmatispora sp.
AAGGAGTATGCACATGAGTATGAGCGAATTTGAGGAGCAGGCAGAGAACAGGGAATGTCGCGATGCTGTCTCTTTCTCATTCGGTGGCCGCAGGGTGACGCTTCCTTCCGATTTCAGTGAGGAGGAGGTGGCTTTCGCCCAGGAGCTAGATACACTCTTCTCTCTTCCCGAAGAGGAGATTCCGCCATACTTTGTGCATACCTTACTTGAGTCTGAAGATCCACGTTTTGCTCCGGTCGATTCCGGCTTTGAGCAAAGAATACGTGCCCGCGTCTTTCAGCGTCTGAAGCTGCAGCGTCGTCTTTTTGTCCTGGAGGAGAGACGTCTCTGGAAAGAGCTGGTGCGCGGGATGGGCCTGAGCCGACGCCTGCTGCTGGCCAGCGCCTCGCTCCTGCTCTTCATGATTCTGACGATGGTCATTACTGCCCCGTCGTTCGCCTCTGGTCTGGTGATTCTGCTGCAGGGGGTCCAGAGCGGTGTCTATCCGGTGCATGGTCCGTTGACAAGACCTGTGGTCAGCTCGCCTCTCAATACGACCACGGGCCACAACGATCAGGTGAGCCTGCTGGCTGTTGAGCGCGAGCTGCATTTCCCGCTCTATTGGCCGGCAGAGATCCCTGATCACTATGTGCTGCGCAACATTTATCTCTACAGTGACCATGTGCGCGGCTGGCCCGTGTGGACCGACGGGCCGATGGTGGAGTTCCGCTACTCCTTAATGGCGCCTGGTACCCCCTGGCATGACGCGAGCGAGTTGGCGATCCGCGAGTTTAAGCCCCAAGGCCAAGTTTATCAGGTGGTGGAGGCCGATGCCATCCACCCTCTTCAGGTCGATAGCCAGGGACGCGCGGCGGCCATCTATGTTGAAGGTCAGTGGGTGACCATTAATACCTACGCACGTCGCTGGATCTATAACGGTCATTGCGAGCTGCTCACCCAGCGCGATGGCGTTGTTTTCTGGATCGCTGGCCAGTGCTCGCCGCAGACGGGCCTCAATGTGGAGACTTTGCTCTCTGTTGCGAATTCCTTGCAGGAGCTGCAAATACAGCATCTGCTGCATACCGGTGTCTCGCTGGTCTCAGCGACGGCCCTGAATCGCTACCTGCCTGGTCCCTTCGATGGCGTGATCCTCTCGCTCTCGCTCGATAGCAGCCTGGATAGCCCCTATCTCCGCCTCGTTGGCCCGGATCAGCCTGCCGATAGCTTGGCCCAGGCCAAGATCTCCTCGTCTCACGGCTCACAGGTCCAGGGCCATCAGAGTGCCAGCGGCCATACGACGACTGCTTCCTCCCAGGCGGGCCAGCATCATTCCTAGCGAGGGGCCGGGTGGGGCAGGCTGTCCTGCTCTGCTCTGTCTACCTTGCGGCTCTTCGCGGGTCTTCATCTGGACTGGTTTCCTGGCTTGATTCCTCTCTGGACAAGGACCGGGCTGATCTGGTATCCTCTAAGAGGAGGAGCATGATTGTGACGCTGCTCGTTTCGCGGGCGCTAGCTCGCTCGCGAGAGAAGAGCAGCAGCGCGATCCTGCTCAAGATGGCGCTTCACTCTGCAACGACGCTGAGCGGCGCCAGGAGGAAGGAGCTTATCCTCAAAGGAGAGGGTCTATGAAGGCACAGATTACGCAAAGGAAGGCACAGTCTCGACGGCGCGGTCTCCCCAACCTCCGTCTCTGGCGACAGCGTCGTGGTCTCAGCATCGGTCAATTGGCCGATATGACTGGACTGCGTCGGACGACGATCGCTCACCTGGAGGACGGGCGCGAGGAGCCTCAGCCTTATCACGTTCGTCTCTTAGCGCGTGTTCTGGAGATCTCGCAGCTGGAGCTGGTTTCCTAGCCAGTCCGGCTGGCAGGCCAGGCGGACGGGGTGGGTTGGCTGGCGGCTGAGGAGCCTGCCGTTATTTCACGGTCTGTACTCTTCTGAGAAGCGTCACACGGCTTCGCTCCTGCACGGCCCTGTGGGCAGCTGGCAGCTCAGTGCAGGCCCCTGGTCAGGACGAGAATGTTATGTCGGACGAAGAGGCACGCCTGCAGGTCACGAGTAGTCAGCCAGTACAGCCGACGCGCCGCCGCGGACGACGGCGCCTGGTGGTGATTCTCTCGCTCCTGGTGGCCGTGCTGGTGATCCTGGCCGCCCTGCTCTATAGTCAGCGGGCGCTGGTGCGTAGCTTGTTGACTGGCTCGCATTTTGTGGGCGGCAATGCCTCCGTCGCCTCTCTGCATCTTCCCCCCGGCTTCAGCGCTACGATCTTCGCCCAGGGCCTGTCTGCTCCCCGCTTTATTACCTTCAGCCCTGATGGCACACTCTTTGTGGCCGAGCGCGGCACTGGGAGCATTGTGGCCTTGCCCGATCCAACGCACAGCGGGAAGGCCGCCCGCCGCGTGGTCGTGGTCTCGGGCCTCAACGATCCAACCAGCCTGGTTTTCTATCAGGGCGCTCTCTACGTGGGCGAGGCTTCACGTGTGACACGCTTTACCCTGGATGCCTCGTTCCATGTGACAAGCCGCAAGGTGATCGTCCCCAATCTGCCTACTGGCGGCAACCACGTGACGCGCACGGTCTTGATCGGCCCCGACGGTCGCCTCTATGTCTCGATTGGCTCCTCTTGCAATGTGTGTATCGAGTCGGACCCCCGCCGCGCTACGGTCATGGTCTTTAACCTCGATGGCAGCGGTGGCAGGATCTACGCCCGCGGCCTGCGCAATGCCGTCGGCATGGCAATCAATCCGTGGAATAAGCAGATCTGGGTGACCAATAATGGCCGCGATTTGATGGGCGATAATACGCCGCCGGAGACCATCTATGCCCTCCAGGATGGGGGAAACTATGGCTGGCCACGCTGCCACGCCGGCGATATTATCGATCCCGATTATGGCCACCCCGGCGATTGCCGCGGCGTGGTGCAGCCGCTGGTGAAGATGCAGGCCCACTCGGCTCCGCTGGGCCTGGTCTTCTATACGGCCAATCAGTTCCCCGCTCACTACCACGGCCTCTTTGTGGCCTTCCACGGCTCGTGGAACCGCACAGTGCCAACGGGCTATAAGGTGGTCTTTATCCCACTTGATGCCCACGGCGCGGTCGCTGGCCCGGTCGAGGATTTCGCTACCGGCTGGCTGCTGAATAATAACGACGCTACGGGGCGCCCCGTGGGCCTGGCCGTCGATCCTCAAGGCTCGCTCTACGTGAGCGACGATAAGGGCGGTTATATCTATCGCATCAGCTATACGGCTCCCCCGACTGCCGATCCCTGATCGAGCCGACCACTCCGCTCCCCCATGCTGGCAGACTTGACAACTCCTCTCTCCTGGAATATCATATTAATTGATCAGTCAGTTAAATTATGGGATAGGGAGAGATGGCCCGTCGACCCAAGACAGAAGGAACAGAGGATCGCCGCGAGCAGATCATCAATGCGGCCTTGCGGGTCTTTGCGCGCAAGGGCTTCGCGCGGGCGACCAATAAGGACATCGCTCGCGAGGCGGGCATTACGCCGGGGTTGATCTACTACTATTTTGCCGACAAGGAGGCCCTCTTGCAGGCGGTGATTGAGATTCACTCGCCGCTGCACCTCTTTGAGCAGCTGGAGCCGGCCCAGTGGGATGCGCCCCCTCCCGAGTTTCTGCGTGCAACCCTGCTCCAGGCCCTGGACATTATCGAGAGCGAGCAGGTTTTCAGCCTGATCCGTACGGTCCTTTCGGAGCTGCTCCACGGCGCAGAGACCCCCCTGCTACCCGGGCTGTTCCTGCCGCGCGTCATCGATGTTCTGCAGCGCTACCTGCGTCTGCAGCAAACGAAAGGCGCTCTACGCGCGGAGATCTCCGCCGAAGAGGCGGCCCAGGTGCTGCTGAGCGCGATGATGGGTCTGGTGATGCGCCGCCAGCTATTGCGCGACGCCAGTGTGCTGCGTTACTCACATGAGGAGCTGGTGTCACTCGTCCTGAAGACCATCCTGCCTGGCCTGCTGCCTACGGGCTAATCTCTTTTTTTACCCTGCTTATTAATTAACTGGTCAGTTAATAGAAGGAGGGAAGCAACATGGCTGAGAGCAGCCGAACCGGGTCGAACTCGCGAGCGCCGGGCGTCGGTGAGCCGCTTGTTGTCTGCGAGGAGGTAGTCAAGGTCTTTGGCAAGCTGCGGGTGCTGGATGGCCTCAACCTGACCATTGGAGCGGGCGAGACCTTCGGGCTGGTGGGTCCCAATGGCTCGGGGAAGACAACGCTGATGCGCATCCTGGCGGGTCTGGTGCGTCCGACGGCGGGCAGCGTGCGCGTGCTTGGGCGGCGTATGCCCGATCCGGCGATTGCCGCTTCGATCGGCTACATGACCCAGCTCAGCGCGCTTTACCTCGATCTGACGGCCCGCGAGAACCTGCGTTTCTTTTGCAGTATCTATGGTCTGCGCGGTCGGGAGCGAGAGCAGCGCATCAATGAGATTCTGGAGCGGGTCGAGCTGAGCGCTAGCGCTGATCGGGTGGTGGGGACCTTCAGCGGTGGCATGCGTCAGCGTCTCTCATTGGCCTGCGCGCTGGTGCATCGCCCGCGGCTGGCCCTGCTGGATGAGCCGACGGTTGGAGTTGATCCCGAGCTGCGGCGCGCCTTCTGGGACTACTTCGCGCAGCTCAATCGCGAGGGAACGACCATCGTGGTCTCAACGCATCACCTCGATGAAGCGGCGCGGTGCAGCCGGCTGGGACTGCTGCGCTTCGGCAAGCTGCTGGCCTGCGGGACACCACAAGAGCTGCTGGCAGAAGCCGGCACCAACGATATGGAGACGGCCTTTCTCCACTATGCCGCTCGTGAACGGCGGAAGGAGGTCACAGCATGAACGGTGCGCGTATTCTGGCCTTGACGACGCGCATTATGCAGCAGATCGTGCGCGATCGCCGGACGTTAGCCCTGGTCTTTCTGGGTCCCTTGCTCGTGATGAGCATTTTATATGTGGTACTCACGGGTAGCAGCGGCAGCGTCCCTACCCTGGCCCTGGTGCGTCCCACGGGAGCGGGCAGCGAGACGCTCAACACCCTGATCGATCGCCTGCTGCCGCCGGGCTCGCGCCTGAAGACGATCACGATTCTGCCTGATGAGGTGGAGACCGTGCTCAATAAGGGGGAGGCCGACGCGGCGCTGATCTTTCCATCGGATCTGGCGACCCGGCTGGCGCGCGGCGAGCATCCGACGCTCCAGCTTGTGCTTGAGGGATCTGATCCCTCTGTTGCCAGTGCCATGCGGGAGACTGTCACGGCCCTGGTGGGTCAGCTGAATGTGGCGCTGGCTCAGGCTCAGAGCCAGAGAGGTCAGGCCCAGGGGCAGCTGCCTCCTGTCAATGCACCGGCGGCCCCGCTGTTGACCTTAGCGACGCCGCGCTATCTGCATGGCGGCCCGGACTATACCTTTAACGACGCTCTAGCTCCCGTCTTTATTGGGGTCCTCTCCTTCTTCTTCGTCTTTCTGCTCACCTCGGTCGCTTTCCTGCGCGAGCGCTCCCAGGGGACGATTGAGCGCGTGCTGGCCTCGCCTCTGCGCCGTGGCGAGCTGGTCATGGGCTATGTCTGTGGCTTCACCCTCTTCGCCCTGGTGCAGTCGGTCGTCGTCTTGCTCTTCGTGATCTTTGTGCTGCGGGTGCACTATCAGGGGAATCTCGGCCTGGTCTTTCTGGTGGCGATCCTGCTGACGGTGAGTGGCGTGAACATGGGCATCTTTCTCTCGACATTTGCCCAAAACGAGTTTCAGATCATCCAGTTTATCCCTTTGGTCTTTGGGTTGCAGGTCCTCCTCTCGGGAATCTTTTGGCCCGTAGCACAGCTTCCCAGCTGGTTGCAACCCCTTTCTTACCTGCTCCCTTTGACCTATGCCAATGAGGCTCTACGCGATGTGATGCTCAAAGGAAGCGACTTCACCCAGATTGCTCCGCAGCTGGCGGCGTTGCTGGCCTTCATGTTGCTGATGATTGGGCTGAGCGCATTGACCGTGAGGCGTCAGGTCGCCTGATGAAAGAAAGGTTGTGTCAGACTAGAAAGGAGTGTCTGCTCATGTTAGAAGAGGCTGGTGCCACGCGATTGGAAGCCGCCGAAGAAAAGGGGAAGGCCGGGCCTTCTCCGCAGCAGGAAGTGGCCTGCTGCATTGTCGGGGGAGGCCCTGCCGGCTTGATGCTGGGCTTGTTGCTGGCGCGTCAGGGCATCTCTGTGCGGGTTCTGGAGGCGCATGGGGATTTCGATCGCGATTTTCGGGGGGATACCGTGCATCCCTCGGTGCTGGAGATCATTGATCAGCTGGGCCTGAGCGAGGGCCTGCTGGCGCTGTCCCATAGCCGTGTGCAGCAGTTTTCTCTGCAGACCGACGAGGGCCTGCTGGAGCTGACGGATTTCCGCCTGCTGCCGACGCGCTATCCCTACATGATGCTGGTGCCCCAGGTCGACTTTCTGTCGTTTCTGGCACGCGAGGCCCAGCGCTGGCCGGCCTTCCAGCTGGAGATGGGGGCGCGTGTTGAAGAGCTGCTAGAGGAGGAGGGGCGCATCGTTGGCGTCCGCTATCGAACGCGCGAGGGCTGGCGCGAAGTGCGAGCGCTGCTGACGGTCGCTGCTGATGGTCGCTTCTCACGGGTGCGCCAGCTTGCCGGTTTGCAGCCGGTGAAGACCTCGCCACCGGTCGACGTCCTCTGGTTCCGCTTGCCACGCCAGCCGGAGGACCAGCTCGGCTCGGGCGGTCGCTCCCTGCGCGGCAGGACGGTCGTCGTGCTTGAGCGCGGTAGCTATTATCAGATTGGCTATCTTATTCCCAAAGGGGGGTATCAGCGTCTTCATCAGGCAGGGCTGGCCGCTCTCCGCCAGGAACTGGCGTCGTTTTTTCCTCCGGAGCTGGCGGCCCGTCTGGAAACCCTCCAGGAATGGAAGCAGATCGCGGTCCTCACGGTTGAGTCCAGCTATCTCAAGCGCTGGTACCGTCCGGGGCTGCTGCTCATCGGCGACGCGGCGCATGTCATGTCGCCAGTGGCTGGGGTAGGTATCAACTATGCCATTGAGGATGCTGTAGTGGCGGCCAATATCCTTAGTGGCCCATTGAAGAGAGGCGTGGTGAGCTGTGATGATTTGGCACGTGTCCAACGCGCGCGCCTCTGGCCTACACGTCTGATGCAGCGTGTCCAGGAGCAGCTTCAGAAGCGCGTTCTTGTGCCGGGCCTCCTGAAGGAGGAAAAGCCATTTCACCTGCCAGCCTGGTTTCGCTGGCTGCTGCGCCGACGACTTGTTCGCCTGCTGCTGGCGCACTTTATCGGGCTGGGGATACCTCGGGTCAGGGTAGCAGTCTAAAGGTGGCTTGGGTTGATTGAACGTGATGAAGAGACATGCTCTCTGCGCAGGGCCTGTCAGTTCTTCTTGAGGCTCTGCGCAGAGAGCATGCGGGTAATTACTGGTTGTTCGCACGCGTGCGCACTCAGGCCGTGATGGCGCCGACCTGCTTCTCGAAGTTCTTGAAGAACTGATCGAGGGCCAGCTTGAGGGTATTTTTCATCACGACCTCGGGTGTGGCGGCGATCTTGCCTTCGAGAGTAGCCTCGGCGGCGTAGCTCAGGTTGGTGGCGGCGGCGCCATCCTCGGCGAGCGTGATAGTACAGCTGGCCTTGATGCGGCCCAGAGCGTTATATGGCTCGCTCAGCAGTACAACGCGCTCGGGGGCCACAACCTCGCCAGTGCGCACGTAAACGGTATACGGCCCCTTCAAACCGGGGATGTTGGGAGAAATAACTAGCTTCAGCTCGCGCCCCGTGCGCCCGTCAGGGTTCTCAACATACTCGGCGTTCTCGCAGCCGGGGATGCTCTCTTTGAGCACCTGTGGATCGAACAGGGCATCAAAGACGCGCTGGCGCGGGGCTTTGATCTGCTGACTGCCCGTGATTTCCATCGCGGTCTCGAAACCTTCCCTCACAAGAGAATCTGGCCCTGCACGGCCCGTGCGGCCTGCTGGCTGCTATGGGGGCTGGCAGGGAGGTGTAAGGAATTTCCCTCAACATGATCAGTATATCCCCTGTATGAAGTCGCTTCAATCCAGAGGCTAGGAAGTACCACGAGAGGACCGGGACACGTGTGGATGATCGGGGAGACACAGCCTGATCAGAGTAACGCTGGCTGATTCTGCTCGCTCGGGCCAGCGGGCTTGCTGCCTTGTGAGACGTGACGGCCTGGCTCTCGTGAGACTGGAGAGTGGAAGAAGTCGAGAGGTGGAAAGCTGCTCCGCAGAGTGATCGCGGCTCCTCTGCTCACCTATCCTCACTGGGGCAACTCAGGCTAATGGCGATGAAAATGACTGACTCTGCAGATCTCCCTGATATACCTGGATCCCTAAATAAGGTGGAAGGAGAAAGCTGAACTGGACATCCTTATCCATCCTTTCATAT
>NZ_JADGIA010000035.1 GCF_019683635.1 Thermogemmatispora sp.
TCAGGCTGTAGCTGGCTGGCTTGCAGGGAGAGACGGCTGTATGCCATAATGAAGAGGTTCTTTTCCGATCGAGCAAGCGAGAGAGAGAAAGGCAAGGACAGGGACGGAACTCCGTTCTCCTGACGCCAGCGGAGGCAACGGCAAGCCCTCCGCCAACCAGGCAACAGCTGGCACAGCGGCAGCGTGTCATGCTCTGTCACTGTCCATAAACGCAGACCGTGCCTGAAGAGAGCTGCGCAGAGGGATCAGTTGGAGAGAGCAGCAAGCAATGCTCTAGCGAAGGAGTGTCGCATGGCCAGAATCGCATTCCATGAGGTCAGCAAGTATTACCGCGGTGCCAGCAAGCCCGCCGTTGATCATGTCAGCTTCGAGGTCGCCGAAAGCTCGATCTGTATGCTGCTGGGCACCTCCGGCTCGGGCAAAACAACCCTGCTGCGCATGGTTAATCGCCTGATCGAGCCAAGCAGCGGTACGATTACCATTGATGGCCACTCTATTCTGGAAGAAAACCCCATTCAGCTGCGCCGGCGCATTGGCTATGTCATTCAGCAGGTCGGCCTCTTCCCTCACATGACCATTGCCGAGAATGTGCGCCTGACTGCCGAAATCGCTGGCTGGTCTAAGGCCCGCATGGAGAGGCGTGTCGATGAGTTGCTGACCCTGGTGGGCCTGGACCCCGCAGAATATCGCCGGCGCTACCCCCGTCAGCTCTCTGGCGGCCAGCAGCAACGCGTCGGCCTGGCTCGCGCCCTGGCCGCAGACCCGGCCATCCTCCTGATGGACGAGCCGTTCGGTGCGCTAGATGCCATTACGCGCGTCCATCTACAGGACGAGCTACAGCGCATCCAGCGCGAGATGCGCAAGACGATCCTGTTCGTCACTCACGATGTGGAGGAGGCTTTTCGCCTGGGGGACCAGATCGCGATTCTTTCCGAGGGTCGCCTTGTGCAGATTGGCACCCCGGTTGATCTGCTGCTGAAGCCAGCTAACGAGTTTGTGAGCCGCCTTATCGGGTCCGATAATATTCAGCGTCAGCTTCAGTACCTGCCCGTGAGGAGCGCGATGCTGACAGGCATAGAGGCAGCCGGCGGCAATGAGAACCAGCCACGCTGCTCTTCAGAGGCAACGCTGCTAGAGGCCCTGATGAGCCTGATCGCCTCTGGCGCTCACACTCTGATTGTCTACGATGAGCAGAGCCAGGCCCCCATCGGCACTATTACCCTGAGCGCGATCAATCAGGCAATCACTACCGTCCGGCATGCAGAGGGAGAAAAGGCAACGGCCAGCCCAACTCACTAAAGCCCGGCAGAGCCGGGCAAGGGGCGCTGAGCTGCTCCGGCGAGGATGGTAGACCATCTGCTCCCAGTAGCTGTTTTGTTGCCTCTGGGCCTCTAGACCATTTTTCCTTTACGGGGTTCTCTATGCGTTATTTAACAAGTCCTTCAAGTTATGATCTTTCCGATCCAAGCAGCATACCTAACCTTCTTTTACAGCACCTCACCATAGTGGCGATTAGCATGCTGATCGCCCTGGCTATTGCCTTCCCGCTTGCACTCCTGATTGTGCGCTATCGCCGCCTGCGCCTTCCTGTCATTACTTTGATGGGCTTGCTCTACACGATCCCCGGCTTGGCCCTGATCGGTATTCTGGTCACGGTCACCGGGCTATCGCTGGGCACGGTAATCATTCCTCTGGTGCTCTATGCCCAGCTGGTGCTGGTACGCAACATCTCTACGGCTATCAGTAGCATCGATCCGTTGCTGATCGAGGTTGGGCGGGCAATGGGCATGAACCGGTTCCAGATTCTCTGGCGTGTCACACTGCCGTTGGCCATGCCCGTGATTATAGCAGGGATTCGCGTAGCCACCGTCACGACAATTGGCATTGCTTCACTGGCTTCGTTAGTAGACCAGGGAGGGCTGGGCGACTTGATTTTCAAGAGCATCCCCTTGGGAGACTACGATACGATCCTGGGTGGAGCGATTCTTCTGGCGCTCTTTGCGCTCGTAGCCGATCTCCTGCTGCTTTTGTTACAGCGCGCGCTGGAGCGTGGGCACAGTCAGGTAGCCCTGGCATCTTAGGCCAGCCTGGTGGCGAAGCCTTAAAGGGAGGAGATCCCCATGTTGCTCGTCCAATTGTGGCAGTTCATTCTTGATCCAGCCAATGCTTTTTGGGACCATACGGTCGCTTACCTGGAGGTCTGCGCTGTCTCAGTGGCCCTGGCGACTGTGCTCGGCATTGCCATCGGGGTGGCCGTGGTTCGCAGTCCTCTGCTGTCATTCCTGGCTGTTAATCTCAGTGGTCTGATGCGCGCCATCCCCATTATTGCTTTCCTGGCTGCTGCTCTCCCCTACCTGGGCGTGGGCTTTAAGCCGACGATCGTCGCTTTGACGCTGCTGGGGATTCCGCCGATTCTGCTCAATACCTATACCGGCATCCGCAACATCGAGCCTGCGATTATCGATGCTGCACGTGGGATGGGCCTCAATACCCGGCAGATCCTGCTGCGCATCCAGGTGCCGCTAGTGCTGCCGATCGTAGCCGCAGGCGTGCGCACTTCGGCAGTGCAGATTGTGGCAACGGCCACGTTAGCGGCAATTATTGGGGCTGGAGGCTATGGCGAGTACATTGTAAATGGCCTCTATGAGTTTAAGACAGTTCAGATTCTGGCAGGGGCTCTGCCGGTGGCTCTGCTGGCAATGCTGATTGAGCTGCTGATGGGCTGGCTCCAGCGCGCCCTGACGCCCGCCGGTCTGCGGGTCCAGGAGGTAGCTTTGAGTGAAGCTGCACGGGCTTGAGGATCAAGCCGGAGTGAGAGTCAGCCGGTCGTTTCTGCCTTTCACTCACTATGTGACCTTCCATTCTTGCTTGATGGCTATACTGAGAATGGAGTCAGCCTATCCCTATTTGGATTATATGAGGAGAGAGTCTATGCGTTCTATTGCCTTGCTAGTGCGCTTGCGCGCGCTGCTCCTGCTGTCTGTGGTGGGAATCAGCTTGATGACCCTTGCCGCCTGTGGTGGCACTTCCAGCTCGGGTAGTGGGTCCTCTCCTAATAGCCAGATCACCTTGACGGTCGGCGGGAAGCTCGATGTCGAGGCTCAGCTTCTGACAAAGATGTACACCCTCCTGCTGCGCCACGCTGGCTTTAAGGTGATTGAAAAGCCCGCCCTTGGCACCAACGATGTGGTCTTTAACGCCATTACGAGCGGCGCTATCGATCTCTATCCCGAATTTACGGCCACGGGCCTGCAGCGTCTGGGTCTGCAGACGACGCATGATCCGCAGAAGGACTACGAGCTGGTGAAGCAGGGCTTTGAGAGTAAGTATAAGATTGTCTGGCTGGATGTGGCGCCGCTCAACGATACCTATGGGATCTGCGCCCCCAAGATGGCCGCCGCACCTTTGCAGATTACGAAGCTCTCTCAGCTTCCGGCTGCTGTGGCTTCGCAGTTGACAGTTGCGGCCCCAACGGATGGGCAGGAGCCTCTACAGACGATGGAGTCGATCTATGGCGTCCATTTCAAGAAGGTGATCGTCATGGATGAGGCGCTGACCTTTAACGCCGTGAAGCAGAATCAGGCACAGCTGAATGTCTGCTATACGACGAGCGCGCTCATCGATCAGAACGGCTTTGTACTGCTGCAAGACGATAAGAACGCTTTTCCGATTTACAATCCGGCCCCTATTGTGCGGGAGGATACTCTGAAGAAAGCTCCAGCTATCGCTACAGCTCTCAATCCTCTGGCTCCAAAGCTAACCACCCAGGTTAGCATCGATCTGCAGCGTCAGGTGACTCAGGCCGTCAACAGCGGTACGCCACGCTCCCAGGCGATTACACAGGTGGCAACGAACTGGCTGAAGAGCGTCGGCCTGCTCTAGAAACGCTCGGCGCGCCTGCCTCAGACGCGCATTCAGGCTTTGACCGACAGGGCTGCTACCCGCCTATCCACGGCCAACGGTAGCAGCCCTGCTTTGCCTGGCCGAGGTTAGCCACCAGCTCCCGCTCGTAGCGATCTTATCCGTTTTCTCCCTTCGTTCCCCTAGACGGTGTAGAACCCGTTGAGCAAGAGCCAACAGAGGAGTCATGTGCTATGATGAATGCGACCGAGGCCGCAGTCAGGCGGCCCTGCTCTTGCTTCCCAATCTTCGGTCTGGGAGACAGTGATGACACGATTGGCCAGAGAGGCCGAGCAGCAAAAGATATGCAAGCCAACAGCTTTATCGCTGCCTTCAAGCCTACGTCTTGCCTTACTTGTTCTGCTGTTGCTTCTAGAGTTGCTTTTACAAATACCTCTGCTGATCAATCCTCCGACTACGGATAGCCCCGCTCCTCTGATCAATGCTTTCGTCTGGCACTGGCTGCTGACTTTTCTTCCCTATTTGCTCGCCTGTCTGGTTGTTTTGACCAGTCCGCCGCCAGCAGGGCGGGCGCGCGCTCTTGAGCTTGGGTTGCTCCTCGGCGGGGCCTTGCTGCTGCGTTTGATGCTCCTGCCTCTCTCTCCCGTTCTTTCGCCGGACGCCTGGCGCTACTTGTGGGACGCGCGTGTAACCTTGCTGGGCTACAGTCCCTATGTCTATGCTCCTGGCGATCCGCATTTCATCCACCTGCGCGACTTTGTCTTTGCCAATAGTCGCTATCGCAATGTGCCAACGCTCTACCCGCCCGGGGCCCAGCTCTTTTTTCTGATCAGCTATCTGCTGGCGCCCAGCAATCTGACGGTTTTGAAGGCGATCTTTGTGGGCTGCGACTGGCTGACCTGCGCAGCTCTGGCCTGGCTGCTGTATCAGAGGGGCAAGGACCCAGGACGTTGTGTACTCTATGCCTGGTGTCCGCTGCCAGTTGTAGAGTTCGCCATTCAGGGCCACGTCGATGCGCCAGCGGTGCTTTTGACAATCTTAACGCTGCTGGCAGCAGAATATACCAGCCGCCGCGGACGGGCTGCAACCGGCTTTCTGTTGGGCATGGCAACGCTGGTACGCCTTTATCCAGCCCTGCTGCTGCTGGCCCTTGTCCGGCGTCGCGACCGGCTGCTGCTGACAACCTGGGCCGCAACGCTGGTCGCCGGTTACCTGCCGTATCTGATTCTGGGGCAAGGCCAGGTGCTCAGTCCCTTTGAGAGCTATGCCGGCAGCTATACCCCGAACGCAGGCTTACCTCAGCAACTGAGCCACTGGTTGGGCCTGCATACCTCTCTGAATCCGGTCTTGCTGCATTGGCTGGAGGAGGCCGCGATCGGGGCAATGATGGGAGGGTCGGCGCTGGCAGTGCTCTGGCTGCGCTGGCGGCACCACATCGCTGGGGAGACTGCAGCGCTCTTACTGATCAGCGCCTTGTTCGCCGTGTCAGCCCATATTTTCCCCTGGTATACAACCGTGCTGATTCCGCTGGCCGCGTTGCTCCTTAGCTCCAGCGAGAGCAAGCTGGGATTGGGAAGGGCGACAGCTTTCTGGGCCTGGTATTTTGCCTGCGCGACTCCCCTGGCCTACTTTTTCATGTATAAACGCGACTGGACGCTCTACTATGCGCTGGTCTATTGGCCTCCGCTCCTCGGGCTGACACTGGCCATAGTGCTGAGCCTGTGTCGTCGCGTCTCTAAGTAGAGGCCGCCTGATAAGGAGGCGCTGCGTCATTGCCGCGCCCCGTCCGCTGTCAGAGATGCTTTAGACTTTAGATTTTCGCAGGCAGCTTCCTCGCAGAGCCGGCTACTTGTGAGAATAGGACAGCTTCTTGTTACGACGTCCGCTCATCATAAGGTGAGCGACGATAGAGGTAGAGATAGGTCTCATGAGCGCTGCGGCCCGAGGGACGCGCATGGTCGATGGGTAGAAACCAGGAGCCGCGCCGCTGCCATTCGGGGCTATCGGGACCATCGCGGCTATCCGCTCCCCAGAGAAGGGCCGCGAGGTCGAACAAGGCGATCAGCAAGATCAATAGTAAGAGGAGAAGCATACAAGTCACCAGGTACCTCCTGAATGAGGACAGGCCATGTGCCAACCAACGTACTTGGACTGACGGCGACCGTGCGCAGCGGTAGCTAGCAGCTGCCTTGCTGCCTGGGGAGAGATCAGATTAACGACCAGGTCTAGCCACATCCCGCCCGCTCATGTTGCCATCGTTATTCTTCCTTTCCTAGAAACAACTATAGAAGAAAGATGGTTGCGTAACCACAGCCAATCTACAGCTTTTCACAGGAATCAATGCGGGCCAATCGCGCGCTCTCCGCTGGCGTAGCCCTGACAGTCGTCCCATTCGCCCATAGCCCTCCTCGTCCCCGGCTATTTGATCAGGAAGCCTTGGGAAAGGCTAGCCCCATACTGGTCCCAGAGGGCAGGGCATGGTATCATAGCTATAGTAAACACATGATCCCTCATCAGGAGAGCATCGCCAGCCCGAGGGATGAGAGAGGTGGTTGTCCGTGGCTTTTAGAGCGCGAGCCCAGAAAGGGGAGCGAGAACTACCGAGCTTTTTTGGAGAACCTGTGAGACGAGGTATTGTTTACGAGCCACCTGCCGCTCACAGAGAGGAACCTTACTTATTCTATCGTCATCCTCATGGGGAGATTTGGGTCGGAGATGCTATTGCCTGGCTGCGCTCGCTGGAAAGTGAATCCGTCGATCTCATCTTTGCTGACCCGCCTTACAATATCAAAAAAGCTGAATGGGACAGCTTTGAATCACAGCAGGCATACGTGGACTGGTCGTTGCAGTGGATCGAGCAGGCCGCGCGCGTGCTGAAGCCAACAGGTACCCTCTATATCTGCGGTTACTCCGAGATTCTAGCCGACCTGCGCCTGCCCGCTTCCCGCTATTTCCAAGGTTGCCGCTGGCTTGTCTGGCATTACAAGAACAAAGCGAATCTTGGTAGAGACTGGGGACGCTCGCATGAAAGCATCCTCCATTTCCGCAAGACGCGGCAATTCACGTTTAATATTGATGCGGTACGCATCCCCTATGGCAACCATACCCTGAAGTATCCTGAGCATCCACAAGCTGCAAGTAGCCAGTATGGACGAGGCCACTCGCACCTCTGGCAGCCACATCCACACGGAGCCAAGCCGCGCGATGTCTTGGAGATCCCCACGACCTGTAACGGCATGCACGAGAAAACTCCTCACCCAACACAGAAGCCTGAAGAGCTGCTGCGCAAAATAGTGCTTGCCTCTTCCAACGCCGGCGATCTGATCCTTGACCCCTTCATCGGCTCCGGCACCACTGCTGTTGTCGCCGAGCAGCTCAAGCGCCGCTGGAAGGGCTGCGATATATCCGTCGAGTACTGTCGTTGGGCAGTCGAACGCCTCGAGCTTGTCGAGGACTGGCCAATAGAGAGGTGGGTTTTATATGACCAGGAGAACGCCAGGCGCAGACAGTCAATCAGATGATTATAACCTCATTCTGCGGAGATTGCAGAAAAAGATGCTTGATACTCTTGCATTCCAGCAATTAGACGAATATAAAGATTATTGCACCGATTTCATAAAATTTATGAAAATATCGCCGATAGAGCGCATTGTCTCTCCTTCGCATCCACAATATATGTTCTTAAATTACCAGAATCTAGTAGGAGTAAGAAGAATAACGCGCCCAATAAATACCAATTTATTTATTGATGATATTGATGAGTTTGAATATAACTTTGAAGGCTTCAAAGGCATGCTGGAAGACCTGCGTCTTGCAAGAGGGGAGCAGGCCGCCCTTTCGCGATTTTCCCAGGCAGATAGTGTAATTAATCGCGTAGTCTACACTATCCAGCAGATCATCGGGGGCATTAGCGATTCTTTGGAAAGCTCTAATCAATCTCGCAAGCGAACGGGTCAATTATTTGAAGGTCTCATTAAGCAGATCTTTCACGAAGTTGGTTTAAAAAGCAGTCCGCGAACAATCCGGCTGCCCGTGCCAGATACCTCAGCCGAGCATATGTCATATGAGCTTGATATTGTCCTTTCCCTCAGAGAGAGGCAGCTTTCTTCCTCAGAGACCTATCTGCATTCAGGTGAGATTATCGCCTCTATCAAAACCACCAGCAAGGACCGGCTCGATAAGATCTTTCTCGATAAGTATTTGCTCGATAGGCTTCTCCAGAGAAAAACACCAGTTATAGCCATTTTTCTCCATGATATTCAGAGGGCTACTATTGGCGATAATGAATTCTGTGTCCGATCAACTTTTAAAAGAAACCATTTTCTCGTTTACAGCTATCTCCTCACACGCCTGGAAGGAGTTTACTATGTAGACTATCGGCCCGAACTGGGTGCAGACCAGAGACTCCAAGGGCAAGTCAGACCCTTTCAGGACCTGCTCTTTCACGACTTATGGCTGTTACTGAACCAGCCCGATCAGCCAACCGGCACCTCGTAATAATCAAAGGTGGTGGTGATTTCGAAGCCACATGAACGGTAGAGCGCCAGCGCTCCCTCATTAGTAGTCTCCACCTCTAGCGCAATCCGACGCGGACGCTGGCGGAGAATATGCTCAACCGTCCAGGCCAAGGTCTGGCGTCCGTAGCCTTTGCCCTGGTGCTCGGGCAACATACAGAAGCCATAGATGAAAGCCTCTTCCTCATCATCGATATAACGGATCAGCCCAACAACCTCGCCAGCCACCTCCGTTACCAGCGTCACGCGCCGCGGACTGGTAATATCCCGCGTCGTCTCCGCTAAGAGCGCTCTATCCTCCGTCATCTCAAAAGCCCGCGCCGTAATGTGCGTCAGCAGAGGTGCCTCATCCGCCCTGGCCGGGCGAATACGCACCCCATCCTGCCGCTCCACCTGGAGGGGAGCACTCTCCAACTCGCGCACCATCCGATACTCCGAGTTGTGATAACGCGCCTTTACCGCTCGTGCAAAGCCCTGGGCCCCCAGCGAGTTGCGATCGAAAAAGAGCAGAATCCGCGGCACACCACGAGACCTCAGCTCTTGATTGGCCAGGCGGAAGAGCAGCGAAAAGATGCCCTGGCGACGCCTGTCAGGATGGACCATACCCGTTAGCTCGGCCTCGCGCGGATTGAAGCTATAGAGCGCCAGATAACCGAGCAGCTGGCCATCCTCATAGTAGAGAAAGTCATTGGTCACCTGCCCCGAGCGCGACCGCAACATTTCCCAGAGCAGGCGTACTGCAATCCTCTCACGTTCCTGACAGAGGGCCGCCAGTGCGGCAATCTCCTGCAGCTCCTCAGCCGCCAGGGTACGTTTACGTACCAAACCGTGTTTCTGCATCTCTCGCTGGTCCAATCTAGTCAGCCGCTTACTTTGAGCACATCCCCCTGCGGCGCGGCCCACGTCTGCTTACTACCTCTCCGCAGGGGGAGAAAAAGGCGCTCGCCCTCAGCCTCTCTACCCAACACAGCCAAACCGGGTGCAGCAGAGAGGGAGGGGCTTTTACATGGCCAGCGCAGTGCTCTTCTCTATCTGCCACAAGGGTTCTCTGCTGCCGCTCTATACATTGCCATAGCAGCAGCTCCTCTGTCAACCAGGAGACGCTACTACGCTGGCGCCCGCCGGGCGAGCCTGTTGCAGGCCAGAGCTACCTGCCCTCCCCCGATGGCCGCAAGCCGTCCGTCCGACAGGCAGAACGCAGCCACAGGGGATTAGCGCAGGCCAAGCAACTCGCGCGCAATAATCAGCTGGCGAATCTCGGTTGTCCCGGCCCCGATCTCCGCCAGGCGGGCATCGCGCCACATGCGCTCGACCTCGAAGTCGGTGGTGTACCCCCAGCCGCCATGAATCTGCAGCGCCTCGTTTGCCGCTCGCCACTGAGCACGAGCCGTAAAGAGCAGGGCCGCCGCCGCCTCTTTACTGACGCGCTGCCCCTGCTGCGCCAGCCACAAGGCTCGATGGGCCAGCAACCTGGCCGCTTCCAGATCGGTGTACATGTCGGCCAACTTGGCTTGAATGAGCTGAAAGTTGGCGATGGGTTGCCCGAATTGCTGACGCTCACGAGCGTACTTCAGAGAAAGCTCCAGCGCGGCTTCGATCCCGCCCACAATACTGACCGCGAAGAAGGCCCGCTCCAGATCAAGCCCGCTCATGACCACTCGATAGCCCTCGTTGACCCGGCCCAGAACGTTCTCCGCCGGCACAAAGGCCTCCTCAAAGACCAACTCCCCCGTAGGTGAGCCATGCATACCGACCTTTTCAATCTTGCGCGCCACATGGTAGCCTGGCGTCTTTGTCTCGAAGAGGAAGGCGGTAATGCCACGACTACCGGCCTCTGGCCTGGTTTTGGCGTAGACAATGAGCAAATCGGCGATCGGACCATTGGTGATAAAGACCTTCGTACCGTTGAGCACGAACCCCCCATCAACAGCGCGTGCCGTCGTACGAATACCCATAGCATCGGAGCCGGCATCAGGCTCGGTCAGGGCCAGCCCGCCGATCATCTCGGCTGCCGCGAGTCTGGGGAGATAGTGCTGCTTCTGCTCTTCCGTTCCATTGCGCAAAATATTATGGGCACAGAGGTTCAGATGCGCCCCGAATGACATGGCGATACCTCCGTTGGCTCGCCCCAGAGCCCGCGCTACCAGGGCAGCCATCAAGAAGTCGCCGCCACTGCCACCGTAGGTCTCAGGGATACCAATGCCGGTATAACCCTGGGCTGCCAGCTTCTGCCAGAGCCAGCGTGGAAAATCATCGCTGCGCTCAAGCTCCGGCGTCAGAGGCTTAATCTCATGGAGTGCAAACTGCAGAGCGCTTTCGTAGGCCAGTCGGTGCTCTTCAGGGAGTTCGAAGTCCATCTTTGGCTTTATCCTTTCTCTCAGCGGAAACGGACTGCGCTTGCACGCTCTATCTTTTGCGCGGCGAGTCGCGTATACTCTATTATATGATGAATCAGGCCAGCATCGACCCTCCCTCTGGAAAGCGAACCAAGCATGCAGAATACAGCTTCTGTGCAGGCCGTTGAGAAGGCCCGCTTCTCGCAAGCTTTCGTCAGGCCACTCTACGACACCTATTGCTTTGCCAACATCCCAGCTACCATTCTGACCTTGCTGACTGGAGCGGGCGAGAGCGCCCTGCCCATCGATGTTTTCGGAGCACTGCCCCAGCGCTATCGACGGCTGATTCTCTTCTTTATCGACGGCTTTGGCTGGCGCTTCTTGCAACGCTATGCCGAGCGCCATCCGTTGCTTCGACTGGCCCTTGACGAGGGCACGGTCTCGCTTCTCACCTCGCAGTTCCCGTCGACCACAGCGGCTCACACCACCACGATCCACACCGGCCTGGAGGTGGGCCAGAGTGGGATCTATGAATGGACCTACTATGAGCCACTGGTCGACGAGGTGATCGCTCCCCTGCTCTTCTCATATGCAGGCGAATTCACGCGCGATACGCTGATGCAGTGCGGCCTACCGCCCTCAGCCTTTTATCCACAGCAGACGCTTTACGAAAAGCTGGGGAGCTACGGTGTGCGAAGTACGATTTTCCAGCACCGTTCCTATACCCCATCGACGTTCTCTAACGCGGTCTTTCGGGGAGCGCGCGTCTACGCCTTCGACACCCTCGCCCAGGCTCTTGATGAGCTACGCGAGCAGCTTCTCTCAGCAGATGCTGATGAGGCAACCCCAGCCTACTATCTGCTCTACTTCGATGGGATCGACACCGCCGGTCACCGTTTTGGTCCCGATTCTCCGGAGTTTGAGGAGGCGGTCACGCAGTTCTGGAGCGCTCTGGAAACGCATTTCTACCGACCACTACACGATAAGCTCTCCGAGACGCTCCTGATGTTCACCGCCGACCACGGCATGGTTCCCGTTCGCCCGGAAACAACCTTTTATCTGAATGTGCAACTACCGGAACTGGTTCCCCTGCTCCGCACCACACGCCAGGGCCGTCCGCTGGTAGCCGCAGGTTCGGCACGCGATATGTTTCTCTACGTGAGAGAGGAAGCCCTGGACGAGGCTCTTGCTCTCCTCAGACAGGCCCTGGCTGGACGGGCAGAGATCTATCGGACGCAAGAGCTGATCACCGCCCATTTCTTTGGCCGCCAGGCCCCCAGCGAGATCTTTCTGAAACGTGTGGGCAATCTTGTCATCCTACCTTATGAGGGGGAAAGTGTCTGGTGGTTTGAAAAAGGACGCTTCGAGATGCGTTTCCGCGGCCATCACGGCGGTCTGACCCCAGCGGAGATGCAGATTCCCTTGCTGCTCCTGCCTCTTTGAAAGCCGACCAGCGCAGGAAGGACCCAGGCCCTCGATAAAAGGGCCAGAGCGAGGGGAGCCTGTCCTCACGGCTCACGGCTCCCCCCACATCGGGCTTGTCCTGCTTTGCTTTGCGGCGCAGAGGGTTGGGCCGCCCTCACTCGTAGCGCAGAACCTCCAGGGGACGCACACGCACCGCACCCCAGGCCACGAGGGCCGCAACGGCCATCGCCAGAACCGCTGCCCCGACGATGAGCGCCAGGACGATGATCTCGCTGGTGCCTAGATTGAAATTAAAGACGAAGTGACCCAGCAGGCTGAGAGCCAGACTAACCAGCAGCATAGCGAGAAAAGCCCCTACACCAGCTACGGTGCCGTTTTCAAGCAGGACCTCACCCAGGATCGAACGGCTGGTATAGCCCACCGCCTTGAGAATCCCCAGCTCACGCCGTCGCTCTAGCATGGCCAGGCCCACGGCATTGGCAATAATGACGATACCAGCGAAGAGCGAGAGCGAGGCGATGGCGCTCAGCGTCAGGATGATATAGCTCAGGAACTGGTTCACATAATCGCCCAGATTGGCCAGATTAGTGACCGAGATGGCCCCGGCAATGGCTTGCATACGATCGAGGGCCTTGCCCAACTGAGCCGGATCGATCTTCAGGTAGTAGATGTTGGTGGCCTGGCCGCCAGGGCTGAGCGCATGCACCAGATCCAGAGATGCCAGCATCGCTCCAGAGGAGGTAATCCCTTGTGAGCGGTAAATGCCCACCACCGTCACCGTGCGGGTCAGTTTACCATCCTGGCTGATCAGGGTGAGTGTGCTGCCAAGATGCAGGTGGTTCTTCAGAGGAGCCAGTTGGAGAGCAGCCTGGGGCAAGAGCACATTATCACCACCGGCATCCGCCGCACTGAGGTTGCGCCCCTGGACAATGGTGACTTCTTGAGACGGCACCTGGCCATGCGCTAGATCGTAACCTTGCAGCTCCCCCAGGTAGAAGAGAGCAGCCTGACTCTCGAAATCATTTGAATTTGAAGATGTTGTCGCATTCTGGCGCAACAGCGTCTGTAGCGGCACACCGTCGATCGTCAGCGGCAAGCAGGAGGTTACAATCAGATGCTGTCTATTCTGAATGCCGGGCACACTGCTCCATTGCGCCTCTAACTGCTGAGCCTGGCGATCGTTGGTGGCCACAATCACATTGAACGAGACGATCCGCGCCAGCGAAGAATTAATGGCATCGCGCAGGTCCTGCCCCAGAATCAGGATCAGGCCAATCGTGAAGATGCCAACGAAGAGGGCCAGCATCGTTGTAGTGGTACGCGCCCGCTGACGTCCGATGTTACGCAAGGCCATCTTGACATTGGCCTTCCAGGTAGCGGGTAAGAAGACCACCACCAGCCCAGCCACGGCTGCCAGCAAGAGCAGCGAGCCAAAGACGGGCAGCACCAGGGTGATCAGGCCGGCAATCACCAGGGCCACCACAATCAGAGCGAGAAAACCAACATTGAGTCGCTCCGGTACTGGCAGGAGACTAATGACAATAACAGCCAGGACAAAGAAGAGACTGAGCAGCCCGAGGAAGATGAAGGTTCCATAGACGACGCCAATTCCCAGCCCAACGTTGTTGTTGAGCACTACAATAGCCATGCCACAAAAGAGCAGCGAGAGCAACAAAAGGAGGCCAGCCGTGAGGGCATAGCTGCCAGGGCGAAAGCCCTCCGGGAGATCGCGGATAACGCTCAGCGGGCGAATATTGGCCGCCTGAACAATTGGCATCAGGCCAAAGATGAGGGCGGTTCCCAGACCGATGAGCACCCCACCCCCGAGAATGAGCGGGTCAAAGCTGACTGGCAGATTGAGCATAAAGAGCTGCATGATCAGGCCGCGCGCCAGCAGACTGACCCCCAGGCCGACAGCAGAGCCAATCACCCCTCCGACGAATCCAAGCAGACCGGCCTCCAGACCAAAGAGCAGGTAAAGATCGCGCCGTCGATAGCCGGTGGTCTTAAGCATGGCGATCTCAGTGCGCCGTCGCAAGAGCAGCACCTGCATGGTGTGAACAATACCCACTCCTCCAATGAGCAGCGCCAGCAAACCGGCGACCTCCAGGAACTTGCGGATATAGTCAACCTGCTGCTCATCGGCCTTTAAAGCGTCCGTCGCCGTCTGCGTCGAGGCATAATAGAACTGGTTCTGAACAGCTTTAGCAACTTGATCAGCGCGAGATTGATCGCTATTTGTCGATATATAAACGCTGTCATAAAGCAACGGCTGATCAGGGGCAGCTGTCTGATAGGTAGCCGCCGACAGGTACATAGTACTGCCTGCTGTGGCGGCTATGCCCTCATTGGCAATGACGCCAGCAATGGTGACATGGAAGGAGTGTGCAGTAGGGCTAGGGCTGTCAGAGCTGGTATAGATGGTTAGACTATCCCCAACCTTGTAATGATATTGATCAAGAAAATTCTTGGTGACCACCACCTGCTGCCCCTGGACCAAGCGGGCAAAGCTGCCGTCGGCGGGTTGGAGGAAGGTAGGTGAGGGAACCACAGGGAAGGTCTGGGGGTCAATCACGATGAGTGAGAAGGCTTCGCCAATACTCGCCGAAAGCCGCGTCGAGGCGCGCGCCGTAATCACCGGGGTATAGGCGCTGACTTCTCCCTGCTCTTTGAGGCGTTCAAAGAAGGCCAGATCGGTGCTGTTGAAGGGATGAACGTAGGCAGCAACTGCAACATCGCCCCCGTTGGCCTCACGCACGTTGCTGGTAAAGGCCAGATTGATCATCTGGCCGACAAGTTCAAGCGAGACGATGGCCAGCACACCCACCGCGATACACAGAATCGCCAGCACGCTGCGTTGACCACCCCTGAGAAGCGAACGCCAGGCATACTTAAAGTAGAGTGAGGCCTTCATGAGCGGATTGCCTCCTCCCTGAGCACCTCGATAGCGGCAATACGACCGTCAACAATGCGAATGGCGCGATCAGCATGGCTGGCCACCGTCGCATCATGCGTGGCAATAATAAAGGTTTTGCCAGTGGTCTGGCGCAAGTAAGCGATCAGCTGCAGCAGCTTCTCGCCGTTGGCAGCGTCCAGATTCCCGGTAGGCTCATCAGCGATCACCAGGGGAGGATCAGTCGCGAGTGCGCGAGCAATGGCAACACGCTGCTGCTCGCCCCCAGAAAGCTGTGTCGGGCGGTGATTGAGCCGGTGAGAGAGGCCAACCAGTTCCAGGAGTTCGCGCGCCCGCGCGGCTGGTGACCCTTTGTGCCTGCCAACGTAGAGGGGGATTTCAACGTTCTCTTGAGCCGTGAGGGTGGGGATCAGGTTGAAGGCTTGAAAGACCATGCCGATTTTCTGATTGCGCACGGCGGCTAGCCTGCCCTCGCTCATCTGCGTGACATCGATGCCGTCAATGATGACCCGCCCACTAGTCGGGTTGTCCAGGCCGGCGATGATCCCCAGTAAGGTGCTCTTGCCCGAACCCGAAGGCCCCACGATGGCGATGAACTCCCCTTGCCGCACGCTGAAGCTGATACCGCGTAGAATCTCAATACGCTCGTGACCGAGTGGCAGGCTGCGCGTCACTTCTTCAACCTGCAAGATAGTGCCCCCCAGCACTGAAGATCCCTGCGTACCAACTGCTGCCGTCGCAGGCTGAAGTTGGGACTGACCTGCACCCTTATCGCCTTGCGCTCTTTCTTCCATCACAGTGATCTCTCCTTCTTTCCCGGTTAGATCTAACGAGTGGCCGCCCGCTCTGTCTCCTTACCTTCCTCTCATAAGGCATATGATACCTCCTCAGAGGAAAGGGGGTAGCTGGTTGCTCGCCCGGCGATGATCTACCGATCCTCCGACTGACTATAGCTTATTGTTATAGCTTTCAAATTTATAACATGTTGTTATCTGATCTGTCAAGGGGATAAAAGCACTCTAATTAGGGCAACGTGGAGCTTTCTCAGCACAAGTCGGTCAAAGTTGGTGCCAAGCCTGGGGGACAGGAGGGCAAGAGGGGCGCCGGGCTGCGCCAGTCCAAGAGTCCGGGATAGGCAAGTATCTTCAACTATGCTATACTGCACAGGAACTCATCGTACGGCCTTGACAGAGGAAACAGCGAGCAACTGAAAAGAATCGCACAACAGTGACCGCCTGCGCGCATCAGTGGCCCGGTCCACATGGCCTATAAGCAATGTTGCTGGCTTCTGCGCGTTTCGGCAGGCGCTGGTCAAACCCAATACCATCTCTTTTCCTGAGTTTCCTTCCCCAGGATCTCAGCAGTGCGGGCAGGACGGCAAGGAGAGCCAGCGCCCGTGCAAGCGGGCAAGGGGAGGGGAGCCAGGCAGAGAGCGAGGAGAACGTAGACGCTATGCGTAGAGGAACAGCCCTACTCCTCCTGCTGATCGTCATCCTGGCAGCCTGTGCGGCCTATATTGACTGGCCCAACACGCCGGGTATCCACATTTTGGGGATCAACCACGATTTCAAAGTCAATCTGGGACTGGATCTGCAAGGAGGCGTACGCGCCTTATTGGTGCCATCTAACCCCAATGAACAGGTGACCGATGAGACCATCCAGGCCGCCCGCAATCTGATCGAGGAGCGCGTCAATGGCGGTCTGGGCGTATCGGAGCCGAGCATCCGTGTGCAGCAGAACGGTAACCAGTACAGCATCTCAGTGGAGCTGCCGGGCTTCAACACCGGTAACCAGACGCAGGCCCTGCAGACGCTGCTGCAGGCGGGCAACCTCGAATTCTGGGACACTGGCTCGACGCCGCTCACCGAGAATAGCACCTTCGATCCTAGCCAATACACAAGCACTAACCCGGGCGGCAAGCCCTGGTTTACCGGCAAGGATCTCGATCCCAGCCAGATCGGCGTGAGCACGGACTCGTCAGGTCAGCTGCAGATCAACTTTGCCATGAAGGGTGACGCTGTCTCCAAATTCGGCCAGTTCACTCAGCAGCACATCGGCGACTACCTGACCGTCACCCTCGATCGCAAGGTTATTCAGTCAGCAGTGATTCAGAGCGCTATCAATGGCCCGGGGGTCATCACCGGTCGCTTCACCCTCCAGGAGGCCCAATCGATCGCGACGGTTCTGCGCTACGGAGCCTTGCCTATCGCACTCAAAATCGCTAGTTTGCAGACAGTCGGCCCTACGCTGGGCACAGACTCCATTCAGAAGAGCCTGATCGCCGGGGCCATTGGCCTGAGCATGGTTGTGCTCTTCATGCTACTCTACTACCGTCTTCCCGGTCTGCTGGCTGATCTAGCCCTGGCGCTCTATGCCGGACTCACCTTTGCTGTCTTCAAGCTCATCGGCGTCACTCTGACGCTGGCCGGGATCGCCGGCTTCATCCTCTCGATTGGTATGGCGGTGGACGCCAATGTCTTGATCTTTGAGCGAGTCAAGGAGGAGCTACGCGCCGGTCGCTTACTGGCAGCAGCAATCGATGCCGGCTGGAGGCGGGCCTGGCCTTCGATCCGTGACTCCAACTTCTCTACTATCATCACATGCCTGGTGCTCTTCTTCTTCGGCAACACCTTCGGCGCCACGATCATCAGCGGTTTCGCCACTACGTTGATCCTGGGCGTGCTCATCAGCATGTTCACGGCCATTGTGGT
Organism: Thermogemmatispora sp.; assembly: GCF_019683635.1. Taxonomy (GTDB): domain Bacteria; phylum Chloroflexota; class Ktedonobacteria; order Ktedonobacterales; family Ktedonobacteraceae; genus Thermogemmatispora. Next base: position 17,762 of record NZ_JADGIA010000035.1, read on the forward strand.
AACACGGACCTTCTTGAACTTGCTGGTGCCGACAGGAGTCATCAACCATCCCGCCCTCTTCGGTCTGCCCGCCGGCTCAATCGCGGCGGCGACTGCAGGACGGCGTAGCTCGCTGTAAGAGGAGGCTGCTGTGTTCAGGCTCGTTGAAAAGCGCTATCTCTTCCTGGCGCTCTCGCTGCTGGTGATCGTACCTGGTATCCTATCCCTGATCTTCAAAGGGCTTAATGTCGGCATCGACTTCGCTGGCGGGTCTTCTCTCAGCCTGCGACCAGAAAAGCAGCTCACCATCACGACCGTGCGTAACCTGCTCAGACCTTTCCCGCTCAAGGATGTGCAGGTCCAGCTCGGCAACGATCAGACGCTGGCCGGTAAGGGTACGGTCTGGGTACGCTTGAATACGACAATCGACAGTACAGTCCAGGACGCGATCAAGAAGGATCTGCAGACGCTCTATAAGAGCACGAGTCTGGGGATTACCTTCGATGACCTGGTCTACAGCGGAAAGAAGGTCACGATCGTCACGGTGACCAACTTCCCCAAAGGGGTCACTCCCAAGGTGGAGGACATCCGCAATGCTCTGAGCAAGCTGCCTAATACGACCGATACGACGAAGGCCACCTCCTCTAGCAGTGTCTCGTCAGCCACCCCTACGCCGACCTCGGGGCCTTCAGTAGCGCGCACGCCGACCCCGACGGCCAGTGCCCAAACCAAGGCAACTGCTACGGCTGCGGCTCAGGCAACTGCTACGGCTCAGGCCAAGCAGGTAACGCCTACGGCTACCGCAACCGCCACGGCTACGGCCACTGCAACCGCTACGCCGTCGAGCAGCTCCAGCAGTAACGCGGCCACCATCCCGGTCAAGGTCATGGACATCCGTCAGGGGACCACGACCCAGACGATCAATATCCTGACAGTGACCCCCCTGGATGCGAATATGCAGGCCGCGATCGAAGGCGCCTTTATCAATCAGGGCAATACTTACGTGCAGCTGCTCCAGACGGCCACTGTTCAGGGCTCGGTGGCGGCTGATACACAGCGCAATGCTATTCTGGCCGTTGTCGCCGCCTCCATTCTGATCCTGCTCTATATCTGGTTCGCCTTCCGCAAGGTGCCGCGTCCCTGGCGCTATGGTGTCTGCGCCGTGCTCGCTCTGGTGCACGACGTGCTGGTGGTGCTGGGGGTCTCTTCGATTCTGGGCTGGACGGTTGGATTCCAGGTTGACTCGCTCTTTATCACCGCCTTGCTCACGGTGATTGGCTTCTCAGTTCATGATACCATTGTGGTTTTCGACCGCATCCGTGAGAACATGCAGCGGCGCACCGTTGAAACGTTCGAGGAGGTGGTGAATGCCAGCCTGATCCAAACAATGGCGCGCTCGCTGAACACTTCGCTGACGGTGCTCTTCACCCTGGCTGCGCTGACGCTTTTTGGCGGTGTCTCGATCCGACCTTTCACGGGAACGCTGCTGCTCGGCATCTTCAGCGGCACGTACTCGTCTATCTTTAATGCCAGTATGCTGCTGGTGATCTGGGAGAAAGGCGAGCTTGGTCTGAGCTGGCTGCGTGCCCGCTTTGGCGGTGCAGGTGCGACTGCTTCGAGCGGGCGCCGCGCTCGCGAGCGCGAGCTGACTTCGACCCGCGGCTAACCTGCCGATGCTGCTTCGCGAAGCATGTGCCTGGTTCGCCGTTCCCGGCTTGGGCGAGTGAGCGAGCAAACCAGCTAGAAGCACAAGCAAGACAGCATGAACTAGCTACTCTTCAGGTCTCTCCTGAATGGGTCAGAGGTAAGAACGGTTATGCTCACCGGCATCGACCATGTGATTATTGGGGTCAAGGATTTGGAGAGGGCGAGTGCTCTCTTCACCGAGCAGCTGGGTTTGACCGTCTCTGGCGGCGGGCGCCACCCCGCCGCTGGGACGGCTAATCGTATTATTGTGATCGGCGACACCTACCTGGAACTGATTACGGTGATAGCACCGGATGAGGCTCAGCCTAGTATGCTGGAACGCCTCGCCAAGGGAGAAGGCTATTGGAATTTCGCTCTGGCTTCTGACGCGATTGAAGCAGACTGCCAGCAGATGCGAGCACGCGGGGTGCCTGTGCTAGGCCCCACACGCGGAGAGCTGCGAGCCGCCGATGGTCGCTCTCGCTCCTGGCTGCGCGCCGATATCGAGCGCCCCGACCTGGCCCAGCGCTATCCATTCCTGATCCAGCACGACAGCAGCGGAGAGGAGCGCCGTTTTCGCCTTGCCGGCTGGCAGCAGCCGCCCCGCCACCCGTTGGGGGCGGTGCGTGTCTCCAGTGTGACGATTGCCGTGGCCGATCTGGAAGAGGGCCGGCGGCGCTTCAGCCATATTTATGGACTGGAGGCCTCTCCTCCCTATACAGGCGAGGCCGATCACTGGGAAGCGCTCCTGGTGGCTTTTCCTCTGGGAAATGGCTCGCAGAGCTTCGAGCTGGCAGCTCCTCTACCACTGGCCAGCGCTGAGAACTCGCCTGTTGATCCGCTCCTCGGCCTGAGCCAGTTTTTGCCGGAGCCAGCCAGTTTGACGCACTTTCTCCAGACGGTGGGCGAGAATCTCTGTCGGATGACGCTGGAGGTTACCGATCTGCAAGCGGCCCGGCGCTATCTGGACCAGCATGGAGTAACCTCTATGCTCCAGGAGCAGCCTCAACCAGCCCTCTGGATTCATCCAGACTTTACGTGCGGAGCTGCTATTGTGCTACACCAACTTTCTGAGTGATCAGAAAGGAAGGCTAGCAGTTAGAAGTAGATCAGAGGACTAGAGCAGAAGCAAGCAGCGGTGGAACAGGCAAGGCGTGGAGCCAGGCCGGTCAGCGATCCGGCTGAGTTACCTGTTTCAGCCCCCTCCTACTCCGCCGCTGCGATTTGAAAGCGCAGCTTCCGCTTGAAGACTTTCTCGAACAGATCGGCTTTTTCGTGAGCCTGGTCAAGCTCCTCATCAAGATCAGCCAGGGGGCGTGTCCAGAGCTGAATGGTCCAGCGCTCCCGGGTACACTCCTCGGGCACACTGGCCAGGCGCAAAACACGAGCATCGTGGTTGTAGTCGAGGGCATCGGCGATGCGCAAGAGGGCCGCGAGCATGGAGACGCGCTTACGCGCTGGACGGCTCATGACCGCATATTCCTCGTGGGCCAGACTCGGCAAGGCTCGCCGATGGTAGCGCGCAATGCAGGCAATCTCGTGACGCTCCTCATCGGAAAAGTCAGGGAGCGGGGTCTCCTTGATGAGACGGAAGGAATGCTTGTGGTGACGCCGCTCTTCAACGAGCAGTCCTGTGTTGTGTAAGAGGGCTGCGCGCTCTAGCAGGCGCTGGGCTTTGGTATCAAGTCTGTGCAACGGTTCGGTGGCCGCAAAGAGCTGCAAGGAGAGGCGCGCCACATGACGGGCATGAGGCCAGTCTTCGACTTGCAATCCCCCGCTGAGCTGCAACTCTTCGGGTGTGGGCTGAGGAAGTTGCCACCACTCTAATTGATCTTCTATGGAATGCATGCGGTATACCCACCTTTATACGCCACGCTCTTCAACAGACCATGCTTTGTAGCATAGTTTTAACCTGGCGTTTACTTTCCCTTTACCTGTTCTTATTGTACACCAGATTGACGAAGACTGCCGTGCAGAGAAGAAGCAGCTTGCGAACGCCACTCCGCTAGGTTAGCTGCCTAAGAGGGCTTGTAGCTCTTGTCGGAAGTGACGAGCTTCAAGCTCGTGCCAATGTTGACGGAAGGCGAAGAAATGCACTTCGCGCTCTTGCAGGAGACGCGGTAGCAAGTGACGCAGGCTCTCCTGAACCGCAGGAGGTGGCTCTCCCAGGGCCTGGAGAAGACTTACAGTCTCCACCACCTCATCAGCAACGTCCTGCCCGGTCAGTATTCCTTTGAGCAAGGCAATGAGAACATCATGATCGTGGAGTCTCCCCAGCTCTTCTTGCAGCTGTTCCAGCTCTGCTAGAACAGCATGACACTCTTGCGGTAACACCTCCTGGAATAGCTCCAGCGTATAGCGAAGCCGTTTGACAGCAATACGTAGATGGTGCTGGCGCAGCGTGTCGCGTGGATCGTCCGCGGCCTGGCTCCAGCTATAGAGTTCCTCTAAGCGCTGTAAGGCGATGAGTCGCGCATTGTGTGCGGCGGGAGCACAAGGATCAAGACCTTTGACAGGCTGGGCTTTGGCCATTCCTTAACACTCCTCCTCTGCAAAGCAGGCCAGCAGCTGCGCGCGTAATGCCTCGCCATCTAGCTCGCGCAGATGCTCCTCTAGAGCGGAGACTTGCTGACCACGCTGCTCCTCCAGCACGGCTAGCAGCCATAGGAGTGCCGGTCGATCTTCAGCCTCAGCTGCTGTCAGCAGTGTCTGCAGATTCAGCAACAGGACGTCACTGTCGCGCACAGTGCCGAGGAGGGCTGCGGTTTTTTTGAGGCGGCGATAGAGCTTCTTGAAGGCCGCTGGCTCTAAATAGCCACGATAGGCGTCAAGGGCCGCCCGCAGACGCCGTGAAGCCACGCGCATCTTATGGATCGCTTCCTCATCAGCTTCCTTTAGCAGGAGGCGACGCCAGGAGAGCATTTTCTCCAGGCGCTCTGTAAGCAGGCGACGACCATAGGCCAGGAAATTGTCCAGGCCGGCCCCCTTGGCAGTCTGCCACTGCTGGCTCAGAGTCCGATCCTGGCCGCCGGCAGCTCCTTGCCTCTCAACCTCGTGCAGCCAGTCCGGCCCGTAGCGCTCATAGGCTAGCAAAGCCCCCTCGCGAATGCCGTGGGGGCTAATCAGTAGCTGATCCAGCCCCAGACGCGCCAGCAGGGAGCGTAAGATGAGGGCGCCAGCAGGGAGAATGCGAGCCCGCTTGTAAGGCTGGCCGTAGCGCTCGGCGATCTCGTTCGCCGAGAGGGCCGCCAGCAGTCCCTCGCATTGAGCCAGCTCATCGGCGCTCAGGGCACGCTGGTGAGTCGGCAGGCCAAAGGCGCGTTCAGCCAGCAGCCAAAGCGAATTGGCGCTACCACCGGTGGCAATCAGCACAGGCGGGTAGAATGGAATGGTGAGATTGTGCAAATAATCGTGCAGAAAGGCCCGCGCGGTCGCACGTTCCTGACGGGTTGGAGGATCGGAAGTCAGATAGCGATCAAGCAACCAGCCTGAGCCAATGGGCAGGGAGAGACGCCAGGTAATCTGCCCGTCATGGGCAGTGACCAGTTCGGTGCTTCCGCCACCGAGATCAACGACTCCGAGGTCAATGGGAGCCCGACCTGTGCAATAGAGTTCATAGGTGGCCCCATAGAAGGTCAATACAGCCTCTGCCTCGCCACTGATGAGGGCCACCGGGAGCGCCACCTGCTGCTCAATTCGGTCGAGGAAAGTCTCTCGATTGCTGGCCCGGCGAATAGCCTCGGTGGCAATCAGGAGAATGGTTTCCGCTCCCAGGCGGCGGGCAAGGGCGACGTAGTGCGCAATGACCGCTACGGCTTGCTCCATCTTCTCCTCAGAGATAGTGCCGCTGGCGTTGACACTCTCCCCAAGACGCGTAAGGTCGAGTTCATCGGCAAGAATATCCAGGTGATCAGGCCAGCAACGGGCAACTACGATGTGAATCGTGTTACTACCGATGTCGATGGCCGCTCGAATTGGCCGCGACTCTGCTCCCATAGATGCTTGTCTCGCTCTCTCTGCAGGACCTGCTTTGTCTGACAGCCCGGTCTCCTTGAGCCACTCGACTCGCCAGCTTACTCGCGTTGCGCTGGCCGCTGGCAGAAACCAGGCCACCTCTCAGGCGAACCGACAATTGGCCGCTTTTGTCTCATTATAGCATGCTTGCCCGCGAGCCGGAGAAGAGGACCGGGATCAGGCAGCCACTTGAAAAATTTGCCGGGAAACCCCTTGACAGAAAGCCCAAGTTGGAGTAATATAGCGTCACGGAACCGAAAGCCCTACCGCCCAGGCAGATGGGCAGCAGGCCGCAAGCACGAGCCGAAGTGGTGAAACTGGTAGACACGCAACGTTCAGGGCGTTGTGCCTTACCACGGGCGTGTGGGTTCGAATCCCACCTTCGGCACCCTTTCTAGGCTGCCATATGTGAGCGGGCTGAAGAAGCCCTTTCACGTATGGCAGTTTCTTTTTTTTGCTCCTTTGCCGACAGCGGCTGGCCCTCTCCTCCAAAGGCTCCGCACCCCCCAGCAGGAGCAGCAGCCACCCCTCCGGCTTTCTCTCCCTTGCACAAGGTACCACAAGCCCTCTGAGAGGGAGGGCCAGAATCTGGCTTTTTAGTGCAGTGCCTCAAGGTAGTTGAGAAGAAGAGCCTGGAGGTCACCCTGCGCTCCCCCATCAAGCCATTGCTCTAGCGCGACTCGCAGGATGGCCACATGGGTCGCCACCAGCAAGCGAAGCTGGCTATATTCGCACGCTCCTCCCACGCGTTCCTGGAGGAGATGGCAGAAAGCTGTTTCGGCCTCCAAAAGGGCATAGAGGTAGAAAGCGGCCACCGATGGAACCTGGCGGGCGATCTGATAGCGAAGCAGGAAACTGTAGCGCTGTTGCTGGTAGAGATGAGCAATGTGTAACACGGCAGATCTCAGCGCGGTGCGCGCCGCCTCATCCTCTGGCTGCGCCTTCGGCAGAGTGCGCAGATGCTCTAGCCCGGCCCGCATAACAGTGCGCGTTGGCCCCAGTAAAACTTCTTCCTTGGATGGGAAGTAGCGGAAGAAGGTGCGTGGCGAGATCATGACTGTTTCGGCAATGTCTTGAATCGAGGTCTGCTCGTAGCCACGCTGCAGAAAGAGTTTGAGCGCAGCCTGCTCGATGGCTTCCTGAAGCAGGCGCTTCTTGCGCTCACGCAGGCCAGGCTGCCCAACCTGATCCTGTTGCGAAATGGCTGTGTCACTCATTCCCTTTTGTCTTTCATTGACTTTTGTCAGTTAGTGACATTATAATGCGAGCAAGCGGCGCTGACAACCGGTTCGCACGGGCTCTGACGTCGCTGCTCCGGCAGTCAGGCGCCGCCAGGATCGGGCGACGAGCAGGGATAGCTCAGAGTTTTCTGATGTCGCCAGTCTGGCAGAGAAGGAGTAAGCAAGAGATGATGCGCTTCGAGCAACAGGTTGCCGTAGTGACAGGAGCCGCGTCGGGCATCGGTCGCGCACTGGTGCAGCGCCTCACCAGCGAAGGGGCAGCCGTGGTAGCTGTTGACCTCGTCGAGGAGCCGCTGCAGGCACTGGTGGCAGAATTGCAAGGGCAGGGGGCAAAGCTCTGTGCCTGCCGTGCCGATGTGGCCTCAGAGAGCGGTGTTGAGGCCATGCTGACTACTGCTACCTCGACCTACGGACGGCTCGATATCCTGTGCAATAATGCTGGCATCATGGATCTGATGACGCCCGCCGCCGAGGTTCCCCTAGAGTTATGGGAGCGCGTGCTCGCAGTGAACCTCTACGGTCCCTTCCTGGCCTGTCGCCGGGCCATTCCGATTTTTCTAGAGCAGGGCAGCGGTACGATCGTTAATACGGCCTCCGAGGCTGGCCTGCGTGGCGGCGCCGCCGGTACTCCTTATACCGTCTCCAAGCACGGACTGATCGGCCTGACCCGCAGCATCGCTTTCCACTACGGCGAGCGCGGTATCCGCTGCAACGCTGTTTGCCCTGGCGCGGTGGCTACAGCCATTGGCCTGGGACAGGGCGCTCCAAGCCAGTCTGGCCTGGAGCGTGTTGGGGCTTTTATTCGCGCCAGTGCCCCCTCGCGGGTAGCTACTCCTGACGAGATCGCTGCGGCCATCGCTTTTCTGGCCTCCCGCGAAGCAAGCTACATTAATGGGGCTATTCTGCCCGTCGATGGAGGCTGGCTAGCGGCCTGAGTGAGCTATTCCTCTGCAGACAGAAGAGCCGTCGGAGCCGGGCACCCCCCAGCTCCGGCGGCTCCCTTCTTTGCTCCCGCCCCTGCTGGGCAGCGCCAGGCGAACGGTATTATCCGCACCAGTTGATGGATGCTTACCCTCTTCCCCAGGCTGATCGTATTTTCTCATGTGCCGTCTTCAGCCGGCCAGAGAAGCGCGCTGCCGGCTATCAAGCGTGGCTCACCAACAGGATTCATATGGTATGATTCTTTCAGTAGAAGACTGAGCGCTTCTCATTGGACCTGGGGGAGCTCGGGCAACCGGGCTGAGAGGGCCTCTGTTAGCGGGGCCGACCCCTCGAACCTGACCCGGGTAATACCGGCGGAGGGAAGGGTCCGTCTGGCTGCCCAACCCGCTGCCGGTTCCCCTTCAGGTCAGTCCCAGACAATGACCGGAGGTGGAACAGTGCCAACCCAGCTTGAGCAGGCCCGTCAGGGCCAGATTACCGAGGCGATGGCCTACGTGGCCCAAGCCGAAGGTCTCCCCGTTGAAGCGATCCGCGAGAAGGTCGCTGCCGGCCTGGCAGTCATTCCGGCCAACCCCAACCATCGCACCCTCTCCCACTTCACCGCTATCGGTCAGGGCCTCCTGGTAAAGGTCAACGCCAACCTTGGTACCTCCTATGACTATGTCAATCTAGAAGAGGAGCGTCAAAAGCTCACCCTGGCCCAGCAGGCTGGCGCCGATGCCGTCATGGATCTCTCGACCGGTGGCGACATTCCAGCCATTCGTCAGACGCTGTTGGAGTCCTGTATTGTTCCCCTGGGCACAGTCCCGATCTATGAAGCCGAGTTTCGGGCGGTGCGCGAGAAGGGTTCTTTTCTCAAGATGAGCGCCGATGAACTGTTTGAGACGATTGAACAGCATGGCAAGGCTGGCGTCGATTTCATTACTGTGCATTGTGGGGTGACGCGTCAGAATCTGGAGCATTACCGGCAGGCGGGGCGCGTGACAGGGATTGTCTCACGCGGCGGGGGCCTGCTGGCGGCCTGGATGCTGGAGAATGGGGCTGAGAATCCGCTCTACGAGCATTTCGATTGGCTGCTGGAGATCGCTCGCCAGTATGATATGACGTTGAGTCTGGGCGATGGCCTTCGGCCTGGATCGCTTGCTGATGATCTTGACGGCGCCCAGGTGGGCGAGTTGATCATCCTGGGGGAGCTAGTCGAGCGGGCGCGGCGCGCAGGTGTGCAGGTGATGGTTGAAGGTCCGGGCCATGTGCCCCTTAATGAAGTGCAGACCAATGTCCAGCTGCAGAAGAAGCTCTGTCGGGGCGCTCCCTTTTATATCCTGGGCATGCTGCCCGTTGATACCGCTGCCGGCTTCGACCATATCGCCGGAGCGATCGGGGGGGCGCTGGCCGGCATGCATGGGGCCGATATGCTCTGCTATTTGACGCCGGCGGAGCATCTGGGCCTGCCTAACCCGCGCCAGGTCTACGAGGGAGTGGTGGCTTTCAAAATCGCCGCCCACGCCGCTGATGTAGCTCGCGGCCATCCCCAGGCCCTGGCTCGCAACCGCCAGATGTCGGAGGCTCGCTATCGTCTCGACTGGGATACCCAATTTCAGTTGGCGCTCTATCCCGAAGAGGCGCGGCGCATCTTCGGCGAGCGCGCTTCCAAGACGCGTGCCTGCTCAATGTGTGGGCCATTCTGTCCCATGAATCTTGTCGAGCATGTGCTGCGTCGACAGCAACGGGACGGTAGCCCGCGTCCACTGGCGGCGGAGCAGCTGGCGCGCTGAGGGGTTGAGTCTGGAGCCACTGCGGTCCCAACTTGAGGCAGATCCTATTGCCATTCTGCAGCGCTTGAAACTAGCTGGAGGCGGCACAAGAGAAGAAAACAAAAGCGCTTCCTTGTGCCGCTTCCGTTTAGAGTTCAATCTGTCCAGGTCCAGTCACGTATCTCGGGCATATCCTCCAGGTGCTCACGGATATAGTGATGGTGTTCACGCAGCCGCTCCTCGCACTCGCGCACGAGCGGCGCCGTCAGATGGCGCAGGCGTGGTACATGCTCCATTGCCAGCAGGCAGAGATGGTAGCGACTGACTTCGTTGAGGACGACCATATCAAAGGGCGTGGTCGTGGTTCCCTGCTCGTTGTAGCCACGGACATGGAAGCGGGCCGGATTGGGGCGCCCATGCACAAGCTGGTGAACAGCGCGCTGATAGCCGTGAAAGGCGAAGATGACAGGCTTCTCCTCAGTAAAGTGGGCGACGAAGGTTGCGCGGTCGAGGCCGTGCGGGTGCAGTTCGGGAGGATAGAGCGTCATCAGATCGACGACATTGACGACACGTACCTTGAGCTGCGGGAGCCGACGACGGAGCCACCAGGCGGCGGCCACGGTCTCCATTGTCATGACGTCTCCGGCGCAGGCGAGCACGATATCCGGGTCGCCATCGTCCTCGTTGCCAGCCCAGGACCAGATTGAGAGACCGCGCCGGCAGTGCTCGACGGCCTCGGCCATGCTGAGATATTGCAGGTGCGGCTGCTTGTCGACCACGATCAGGTTGATGTAGTCACGGCTGCGCAGGCAGTGATCAGCTACCGAGAGCAGACAGTTGGCATCGGGCGGCAGGTAGATGCGCGCAATGCTGCCCCGGCGTGAGAGTATGGTATCGATGAGGCCCGGACCTTGATGGGAGAAGCCGTTATGATCGTTGCGCCAGCAGGTGGAGGTCAACAGGAGGTTGAGCGAGGCGATTGGCGCCCGCCAGTTGAGGGCGCGCGCGCCTTCGAGCCATTTGGAATATTGGATGATCATGGAGTCGGCAATCATGGCGAAGGCTTCGTAGGTGGCGAACAGGCCATGTCTGCCGGTCAGGAGGTAGCCCTCTAGCCAGCCCTCGCAGAGATGCTCGCTGAGCACCTCCATGACGCGCCCATCCGGCGAGAGATGGTCATCGCTGGGCAGAATGCGTTCCAAAAAGGTCCGGTTCTGGACGGTGAAAACGTCGCCGAGCCGATTGGAGTTGGTTTCGTCGGGACAGAAGTAGCGAAAGTTGCGCTGCTCCGCGTTCTCTTTGAAGATGTCACGTAAAAAGGCTCCCAACGGGCGAGTATTGCTATAGTAGCTGGTAGCCGGTTTGGAGACGTCGACCGCGTAGGAGCGGAAATCTGGCAGACGCAGGTCAACGAGCAGCTTGCCACCGTTGGCATGAGGATTGGCGCCCATGCGGCGCTCGCCTTGCGGGGCCAGAGCCGCCAATTCGGGGCGCAAACGCCCGTGTTCATCAAACAGCTCCTCGGGGTGATAGCTGCGTAACCAGTCCTCCAGCAACTTGAGATGGACGGGATTGGTCCGTACTTCTTCCAGGGGGACCTGGTGGGCCCGAAAGGTGCCTTCGATGGGGACACCATCGACTTCCTTGGGGCCGGTCCAGCCTTTGGGCGTACGGAGGACGATGAGCGGCCAACGCGGTACGCCACTGAGACCCTGGGTCCGGGCCTGCTGCTGGTAGCTGCGGATCTCGTGATAGCAGCGGTCAAGAGTGTCGGCCAGGGCCTGATGCACAGCGAGCGGATCGTGGCCCTCGACAAAGTAGACGTGGTACCCGTGCCCCGAGAAGAGCTGTTCGATCTGGTGGTCGCTGGTGCGACCCAGAACCGTCGGGCCGGAGATTTTGTACTCGTTGAGATGGAGAATGGGAAGGACGGCCCCGTCGCGGGCGGGATTGAGGAACTTGATGCTTTTCCAGGACCCTTCCAGGGGACCAGTTTCGGCTTCTCCATCGCCGACAACGGCAGCTACAATCAGATCGGGATTGTCGAAGGCAGCGCCGAAGGCATGGGCCAGCACATAGCCTAACTCGCCCCCTTCGTGGATGGAGCCAGGAATGGGAACGCCGACATGACTGGGCACACCGCCAGGAGTAGAGAACTGGCGAAAGAGACGACGTAGCCCTTGCTCGTCCTGGCTCACTTCCGGGTAGATCTCTGAATAGGTCCCTTCAAGGTAGACGTTGGCTATCACCGCCGGACCACCATGCCCGGGTCCTGCCAGAAAGATCATATCGACGTCGTAGTCTTTGATCAGGCGATTGAGGTGGACGTAGATGAGATTCAACCCTGGCGAGGTGCCCCAATGTCCCAACAACCGCGGCTTGATATGCTCAGGCCGCAGTGGCTCCTTGAGCAAGGGATTTTCCTGGAGGTAGATCTGCCCTACAGTCAGGTAGTTGGCGGCACACCAATACTTATGCATCAATTCTAGCTGCTGCTGGCTGAGTGTACGCGCTCCGGCAGCGGTCGACATGCTTCCCTCCTCTGTTCAGCGACAAACAAGGCAAGAATACCCACTTGACAATTATCAGTTACTCTAGCAGCTTTTGCAGCGATCCTCGCTCAAGGTCACAGCCATAGTCATCTTCGGACATAGCCAGTGAGCCTCGCTCGTTTTCTTTCTTTCTGAGCATAGCAAGGGCATCTCACAGCGTGCTCACTGCTATCCAGCTCACTCTCACAAGAACGGCACAATGCCATACAACCAGTAGCAGAGGTACAGTGGCAACAGTCATCTCCGCTCTGTCACAGGTACGACTGGGCCACGCAAAAGGTGTCGCTGCGGTCCGCTAGACCGTGTTCTGCCCCCAGAGCGAGAGAGCGAGGCGGTTGAGCAGGAAGAGCACGACCAGCACGATAGCAAGTAGATAGAATTGCCGATCCCACAGAGCCAGAGCAGCCAGGCTGAACAGGGCCAGCTCGACCAGCAGTCGCCAGGGATCAGCCAGGCGGCGGCGTGCCTTGGGAGCTATGAGCAGGCCCCAAACGAGCATCGCGAGCAGAGGCAGGACTAGCCCCAGGAGGAGTCTGAGCGGGAGACTCTGACTGGTGCTTGCTCCCCAGTAGCCCAACACCAGGATCATGGCAACTTCCAGCAGGAAGCGCAGAGCGCGATTTACCTCTTTGAGCATGACAACGGTGATAATCTCTCCCGCTCTTGTTCCTGGCCTGGCATGCCGGGGTTGAGGAAAGGAAGGGGGAGAATCAGGCAAAGTGCAGTGTGGTGCCGACGCTTGTTTGGATGTAGGCGGCGGGCAAAGCGCGCGCCAGCTCATGGGTTGCGCGCCAGCCGGTACAGTGCCCAGGCACAATGACACTGGGGCCAATTGCCTGCAGCTCGGCAATGGTGCGCGGGATGATCGGTTCGAAGACGGCTCCGCTCAGGTGGAGGCCGCCCACAAAGGCATAGACGGTCTCGATGCCGGTGAGCCGGCGAGCATGCTGCAGAATATTGATGACGCCGGCGTGGCTGCAACTGGAGAGCACCACCAGGCCGCGATTTTTGAGGTGACAGACAATGGCCTGGTCATCCCAGACCCAGATGTCGGGTTCCCAGCCGTGTTCTGTGCGCGCCTGTTGCAGGGGAAAACCCTTTTCGAAATCGGTGATGCGCTCAACCTGGCCAGTGACCAGCACCGTGCCATCGAGGAGCAATGAAGGACCACGCTCTTCGATGATAGTGACGCCTTCGCGATCGAGGTCGGCATGGCTGGGTGGAGGCATATGAATTTCGGTGCCGGTTGGAAAGATGATGCGCCGATAGCGCCAGGCATCGGGATGGAGCAGCAAGGGTAGACCGCGCTTGCCCAGGCGGCGAACGATGCCCTCCAGCCCGCCGTGATGATCAGCGTGGCCGTGCGAGAGAACGATAGCCCGTAGATCAGCTGGACGCACCTCCAATACATCCATGTTGTGCAGGAGCGTGTTGCGCCCAAGCCCGGCGTCGTAGAGCAGAGAAGCGCGCTGCCCGTTGCTCACGACTGTGAGCAGCAGAGCATAGCCGTGCTCGGCAATGAGCTGCTCGCGCTCGGTCCAGTTGATGGCTAGCGGAGCGCGCCGAACCATCTCGTTGCCAGGCAGCAGGACGTCAACGCTGTTGTCCACAAGGATGGTGACATCGACGTTGTCGACCGGCATCAAGGTCACTTGTTCGCTCATGATCAGTGCTCCCTTGCTGCAGAAGTAGCAGATCAATATCCTGCCGATCAGTGTAATTCGCTAGAGGGCCTGCTGAAGCGGGCTGAGCTCGCCGTTTTGCTGCCAGGCCAGAGTGTGGAGCTGAAGCGTGATAACACCAGCATACTGCAGAAATGCCGACGGTTGCAAGCCAGAGATAAGGGGAGATGATGGCTGTTTGGAATTTGCCAGTAAGCCTTGCTCTTCCTTTCGCGCTGTCAGAGGTGGCAGTGCGCGCCTTCCGGTTCCACGGCTGTAGCGCCCAGAAAAAGGGAGTGAGGTCTGAATAGACGAGCTTTTGGCGTTTGAGATGGGAGGCTTGACGGGAGAGGGCAAGTGTGGTATGCTGCAAAGGACACATGGAAGCGAACTGTCAGAGCCGCTGCCCATGGTTACGGGCAGCGGCTTTTTTTGGCACGCCGTTCTTTGTCATTCAGCGGCTCCGCGCCGACGCTGCCCCTACTCTGCTAGGCTCAGGTCGCACGCTCCCGCGCCTATAGCCTTTTGCCGTCTGG